>NZ_JBEOXU010000114.1:0-21038 GCF_040296725.1 Streptomyces sp. NPDC002044 | reverse complement strand
GGGCCCCCCGGGCTTGACCCCCGCGGGCGCGGCCCCCCGGGGGGGCCGGCCCCCGCCGGCCGGGGGCCGTCCCCCCCGGCCGGACTCCGGGGATCAGGCCTGCGCGGAGATGCGCGCGAGGCGCTGGGCCTCTTCCCGCGTGGACGCGGCGATGGCGTCCTCGTCGGCGAAGAGGAGTCGGTTGTTCTCGACGATCTGCTTGCCGTTGACCAGCGAGAGGGTGACCGGCGCGGCCGCGCCGAAGACGAGCGCGGTGACCGGGTCGGCGATGGAGGAGTGGGCCAGCGTGCTCAGGTTCCACATCACCAGGTCGGCGCACTTGCCGGCCTCGAGCGAGCCGATGTTGTCGGCGCGGCCGAGCACCTGGGCGCCGCCGTACGTGCCCAGGCGCAGGGCCTGGCGGGCGTTCAGCGCGCGCTCGCGGTGCACCGGGTTCAGCCGGTTGATGAGGAGCGCGTTGCGCAGCTCGGTGTGCAGCTCGCCGGACTCGTTGGAGGCGGTGCCGTCCACGCCGAGGCCGACCGGGACACCGGCGGCGAGCATGTCCGGTACGCGGGCGATGCCGGCGGCCAGACGGGCGTTGGAGGACGGGCAGTGCGCGACACCGGTCTTGGTGCGGGCGAACGCGGCGATGTCGGAGTCGTTCATGTGGACGCTGTGCGCCATCCACACGTCCTCGCCGAGCCAGCCGGTCGACTCGAAGTAGTCGGTCGGGCCCATGCCGAACAGTTCCTTGCAGAACTGCTCCTCCTCGACGGTCTCGCTGCCGTGGGTGTGCATGCGCACACCGAGGCGGCGGGCCAGCTCGGCGCCCTGCTTCAGCAGCTCGGTGGAGACCGAGAACGGCGAGCACGGGGCGACGGCGACCTGGGTCATCGCGTCGAAGGAGTAGTCGTGGTGCCGCTTGACGGTCGCCTCGGTGTCGGCGAGCGCGCCTTCGAGGGTCTCGACCGCGTGGTCCGGCGGCAGGCCGCCGTCCTTCTCGCTGCGGTCCATGGAGCCGCGGGCGAGGGTGAAGCGGACGCCCATCTCGGACGCGGCGCGGATGATCGAGCCGGAGAGGTCGCCGGAGCCCTTGGGGAAGACGTAGTGGTGGTCCATGGCGGTGGTGACGCCGCCCTTGGCCATCATCGCCAGGGATCCCTGCGCGGCCGTGTACGTCATCTGCTCGTCGATGCGCGCCCAGGTCGGGTACAGCGCGACGAGCCAGTTGAAGAGGTTGTGGTCGGTGGCCAGACCGCGCGTGATCCACTGGTAGAAGTGGTGGTGGGTGTTGACCAGACCCGGGGTGACGAGGTGACCCGTGCCGTCGATGCGGCGGACCACATTGTCGAGCTTCTCGGGGGCCTTGCCCGCACCGATCGACTCGATCTTGTTGCCGGCGACGACCACGTAGCCCGAGGCGTACTCGGTGTCGTTCGCGTCGACGGTCGCAATCGCACAGTTCTCGATGACGATGCGCTCTACGGCGCTGTCAAGGGCTGCCGATGCTGCCATGGGACTTCCTCGTGCTTTCAGTGGCGGTGCGGGCACGGCAAAACCCTGGGGATTTGAGTGCCGGAGCCGGGGGCCTTGACAGCTGACAGTACTGCCGCCCCGTGTGGTGCGTCCGGGTGCCGATTCAGGAAGTGCGAGGTGTCGCGCCCCGGGGCCACTGCGGGGCCCCGGGACACGTGTACCGCATCAGAGGTTGGTCATGTCCACGGGAATGCGGGCATCGACGCCGTCCCGGAGGACGGTGGCCTCGATCAGACCGTACGGGCGGTCCGCGGCGAAGTAGACCTCATTGTCGTTCTTGAGGCCGAAGGGCTCCAGGTCGACGAGGAAGTGGTGCTTGTTCGGGAGCGAGAAGCGGACCTCGTCGATCTCCGAACGGTGGTTGATGATGCGCGAACCCATCTGGTACAGGGTCTGCTGCAGCGACAGGGAGTAGGTCTCCGCGAAAGCCTGCAGCATGTGCTTGCGGGTCTCGGCGTAGGACTTCTCCCAGTTGGGCATGCGCTGCTCGTCATCGGACCAGGCGAAACGCCAGCGAGCCGATACCTGGGTCGCCAGGATGCGGTCGTATGCCTCCTTCAGCGTCGTGTACTTGTCCTTCACGTACCCCCAGAACTCGGAGTTCGTGGAGTTCATGACGGTGAGGTCCTTGAGGCCGGATATGACCTCCCAGTTCTTGCCGTCGTACGTGATCTGGGTGACGCGGGTCTCCATGCCTTCGCGGACGAAGGAGTGGTTCACCTCGTCGGAGCCGATGAACTTGGAGTTCGCGTCCGAGGTGGCGATCCGGGACCAGGAGTACTCCTCGATCCGGATGCGCGCCTTCTGGATCGGCTCCTGGCTGTTGACGAACCAGCGCGCCAGGTGGATGCCGAACTGCTCGGCGGACTCGATGCCGTACTCCTTGGCGAACGCGTACACCGTGTTCTTGGTGGTGTCCGTCGGCAGGACGTTGGCGTTCGAGCCGGAGTAGTGGACGTCGTCCATGTCGCCCGAGAGGGCGACCGAGACGTTCAGGTCCTTGATGTGGTGCGTGTCGCCGTCCCGCGTGATCTTGACGACGCGGTTCTCTGCTTTGCCGTACTGGTTCTGGCCGAGAATCGTGGCCATGACTAGCTCCCTCGGTAAACGGAGTAGCCGAACGGGTTGAGCAGCAGCGGTACGTGATAGTGCTCGCCCGGGTTCACCGCGAAGGTGATCGTTACCTCGGGGAAGAACGCACCGCTGTCCCTTACGCGGGGGGCGTCCTGCTGCGCCTCGGCTTGCTTCTTTGCACTGTGCTTATTGAAGAAGTACGTCTCGGTCTCGAAGTCGAGACGTACGTGGGTGGTGCCCTCCGGCAGGGCCGGCAGGTCCTTGCAGCGCCCGTCCGCATCGGTGGCGGAGCCGCCCAGGGCCGCCCACGCGCCGCCTTGGCCCGTGCGGGCCGACAGCGAGATGGCGACGCCCCCGGCGGGCTTGCCGATGCTGGTGTCCAGGATGTGCGTGGACACCGACGCGGTGGTCTCGGTGCTCATGTTCGGGGTCACTCTCCTTCTGCGAGACGGGTCAGCCGGATCTTGTTGATCTTGACGAGTTCGCCGCGGGCGGTTTCCCGCTCCTGCTCCGGCGAATTGTCGATCCGGACCCTGACCGCGTCCCGCATGAACGCGCCGGTCGCACCGGTGGCGCAGATGAGGAAGACGTGGCCGAACTTCTCCTGGTACGCCAGGTTCAGTTCGAGGAGCTCGTTCTTCAGCTCCTCCGAGGCACCGGCCATGCCGCGCTGCTCGCGGGCGGAGGTGGGGTCTCCCGGCTTCGGCCGGCCGATCGGCGCGTGGCCTCCCATGGCCTCGCCCAGGTCCTCGGCGGTGAGCTCCGCCATGGCGGACTCGTTGGCCGAGAACAGGGACTCGACGGTGGTGAAGGGGCGCTGGGCGAGGAGTTTGCCGCCCCATGCCGAACTGGCGCAGACCTCGTGCAGCTCGGCCGCGGCCGCGCTGTCGTCCAAGGCGTTGAACCGGGTGAGACCCGGGGTCGGACTCGAAGTCACGGTAGGCCTCCGTGGCCTGTTGTTGCTTTGACGGGCTGCGCATAGCTAACGCGCTCGACAACACCGCGTCAACACTTTGTTGAAACTTCCCGTACACAAAAGCCGCCGCCCGGATGAATAGGGCGGCGGCTCGTCACTGCGGGTCAGGCGGTGTTCACTCCTGGCTGTTCCTGCCGGGCCCCTTCGGCGGGCCGGCGTCCCTGTTCAGGTAGTTGTAGACCGTGAAACGGCTGACGCCCAGGGCGCCCGCGACCGTCTCCACACCGTGCCGTACGGAGAAGGCGCCCCGCGCCTCCAGTATCCGTACGACGTCCTGCTTGGCCTTCCGGTCCAGCTGGGACAACGGTACGCCGTGCCGGCGCTCCAGCGCGGCGAGGATGTGGTCCAGCGACTCCGAGAGCTGCGGCAGGCGCACGGCCAGCAGGTCGCGGCCCTCCCAGGAGAGGACGACGTCGTCGGGCTGGGCCAGGGACGGATCCATCAGCTCGCCGCCCATCGCGTCCACCAGCGGCTTGACCGCGGCGACGAACGGGTGGTCACGGGGCTCGGTCACGGCGTGTCCTCCCCGATCACGTTCACCTGAAGCGAGACGCGGGTGGCCCCGGCCCCCAGCGAGCCGCGCAGCAGGGCGGCCACCGCGTCGAGGACCTCGGCGGCCTCCCCTTCCGCGGTGTTGCCGAAGGGGCCGACGTCCACCGCGTCCAGCTGGGCCTTCTGGATGACCTCGCGAGCGGCCACGGCATGGGCGGGGGCCTCTTCGAGATCGAAGGGCTCGGTCGTGAACTCCACTCTCAATCGCACGCGGTCAAGCTACCCCGCGGTCGTGATTTTTCGGGAGTCCGCACTTGACATCCGCGCGGAAGCCCATGCAGTCTTCCATCAAGCAGAAACTAACTTCCGCAATACGGAAGGAGCGCACACCCCTCATGGGATACACGGACCAGCGCTTCGATGTAAACCTTTCGATCCTCTTCACGGAACTCCCGCTCCTGGAGCGTCCCGCGGCTGCCGCCGCGGCCGGCTTCACGGCGGTCGAGCTGTGGTGGCCCTGGATCGAGACCCCCACTCCCGCCCAGGCGGAGCTCGACGCCCTCAAGAAGGCTCTTGAGGACGCCGGCACCCAGCTGGTGGGCCTGAACTTCTACGCCGGCCGGCTGCCGGGCCCGGACCGCGGTGCGGTCTCGGTCCCCGGTGCCGAGTCGGAGCGCTTCAACGCCAACATCAACGTGGCGGCGGACTTCGCCGCCTCGGTCGGCTGCAAGGCGCTGAACGCCCTGTACGGCAACCGCGCCGAAGGCGTGGACCCGGCCGTTCAGGACGAGCTCGCGCTGAAGAACCTGGTCGTGGCCGCCCGGGCCGCGGACCGCGTCGGCGCGATCCTCCTGATCGAGACCCTCAACAAGCCCGAGTCGCCGCTCTACCCCCTGGTGAGCGCCCCGGCCGGCGTCGAGGTCGTGGACAAGGTCAACGAGGCCACCGGCCTCGGGAACGCCAAGTTCCTGCTCGACCTGTACCACCTGGCGATGAACGATGAGGACCTCTCCGAGGTCATCGAAAAGTACGCCGCCAAGACCGGGCACGTCCAGATCGCGGACAAGCCGGGACGCGGCGCCCCCGGCACCGGCGAGCTCCCCCTCGAGGCGCTGCTCGACCAGCTGAAGAAGGCCGGATACGAGGGCTACGTAGGGCTGGAGTACAAGGCCGCCGACGCCGCCGCCTCCTTCGCGTGGCTGCCGGCCGAGGCCCGCGCCGCGCAGTAGCGGACAACGTCCGGGCGATCAGCCAGGCACGTCACGAACTTTTCGTACACAGCATTAAGAGAAGGACCCTCATCATGAGCACCCTCCCCAAGATTGCCTGGATCGGTCTCGGAATCATGGGCTCCCCCATGGCCGAGAACCTCCTGAAGGCCGGCTACTCGGTCACCGGCTTCACGCTGGAGCAGGACAAGCTGGAGCGCCTCGCCGCCGCCGGCGGCAGCGCCGCGGGCTCGATCGCCGAGGCGGTCAAGGACGCCGACGTCATCATCACGATGGTGCCCGCTTCCCCGCAGGTCGAGGCCATCGCGTACGGCGAGAACGGCATCCTCGAGAACGCCAGGTCCGGCGCGCTGGTCATCGACATGTCGTCGATCACCCCGCAGACCTCGGTCGACCTCGCCAAGAACGCCGCCGAGAAGGGCATCCGCGTCATCGACGCCCCGGTGTCCGGCGGCGAGGCCGGCGCCATCGAGGCCGTACTGTCGATCATGGTGGGCGGCGAGCAGGCCGACTTCGACACGGCCCTGCCGGTCCTCGAGGCCCTCGGCAAGACCATCGTGCTCTGTGGCCCGCACGGCTCCGGCCAGACGGTGAAGGCCGCCAACCAGCTCATCGTCGCGGTGAACATCCAGGCGTGCGCCGAGGCCGTCGTCTTCCTCGAGAAGTCCGGCGTGAACCTCCAGGCCGCCCTGGACGTCCTGGGCGGCGGTCTGGCCGGCTCGACGGTCCTGACCCGCAAGAAGGACAACTTCCTGAACCGCGACTTCAAGCCCGGTTTCCGGATCGACCTGCACCACAAGGACATGGGCATCGTCACCGACGCCGCCCGCAACGTCGGTGCCGCGCTTCCCGTCGGCGCGGTCGTCGCCCAGCTGGTCGCCTCGCTGCGCGCCCAGGGCGACGGCGGCCTGGACCACTCGGCCCTGCTGCGCGCCGTCGAGCGCCTCTCCGGCTCGCAGGTCTGACGGCCGGCCCGCTCCGCCGGGCCGCCACCCCTTCCCCTCACGGGGACCTGAGTTTCCGGATGGTGCCGGTGCTGACACCTGTCCTGTCGCGCCCAAGTGCCGGCACCGTCCGGATTTCCTCTCCCTCAACTTTGTTCAACAAACTGTTGACGTTTAGTTCGTGCCGAAATTAGGCTGTTCCGCATGACGGAAGACACTTTCCGTCGGCAGTTACCCGTACGGAAGGTCACCATGTCGAAGCGCACGCTGACGACCGAGTCCGGCGCCCCGGTCGCCGACAACCAGAACTCCGCCACCGCCGGCGTCGGTGGCCCGCTCCTGGTCCAGGACCAGCAGCTCCTTGAGAAGCTCGCCCGCTTCAACCGCGAGCGCATCCCGGAGCGCGTGGTCCACGCCCGCGGCTCGGCCGCGTACGGTCACTTCGAGGTGACGGACGACGTCACCGCGTACACCAGCGCCGCGTTCCTGAACACGGTCGGCAAGAAGACCGGGACCTTCCTGCGGTTCTCCACCGTGGCCGACTCGCTGGGCGGCGCGGACGCGGTCCGCGACCCGCGCGGCTTCGCGCTGAAGTTCTACACCGAAGAGGGCAACTACGACCTCGTCGGCAACAACACCCCGGTGTTCTTCATCAAGGACCCGATCAAGTTCCCCGACTTCATCCACTCCCAGAAGCGCGACCCCTTCACGGGCAAGCAGGAGCCGGACAACGTCTGGGACTTCTGGGCGCACGCCCCCGAGGCGACGCACCAGATCACCTGGCTGATGGGTGACCGCGGCATCCCCGCGTCCTACCGCCACATGAACGGCTACGGCTCCCACACGTACCAGTGGACCAACGCCCAGGGCGAGGCTTTCTTCGTCAAGTACCACTTCAAGACGAACCAGGGCATCCGCAGCCTGTCCTCGGACCAGGCCGCCGAGCTCGTCGGCTCGGACGCGAACTCGCACCAGACCGACCTGCTCCAGGCCATCGAGCGCGGCGTGAACCCGAGCTGGACCCTCTACGTCCAGATCATGCCCGCCGCCGAGGCCGCGGACTACCGCTTCAACCCGTTCGACCTCACCAAGGTGTGGCCGCACAGCGACTACCCGCTGCAGCGCGTGGGCCGCCTGGTCCTCGACCGCAACCCGGACAACGTCTTCGCCGAGGTCGAGCAGTCCGCCTTCTCCCCGAACAACTTCGTCCCGGGCATCACCGCCTCGCCGGACAAGATGCTCCAGGGCCGCCTGTTCGCGTACGCCGACGCCCAGCGCTACCGCCTCGGTGTGAACCACACCCTGCTGCCGGTCAACGCCCCGAAGGCGGCGAAGGCCGAGAACTACGGCCGCGACGGCGTCATGGCGCTGCGCAACGGCTCGCGCCACGACAAGAACTACGAGCCCAACTCGTACCAGGGCCCGGCCGAGACCGGCCTGGCACTGGGCGCCCCGCAGGCCGTCTCCGGCTACACGGGCACCCACGAGGCTCCGGCGCACACCAAGGACGACGACTTCTTCCAGGCCGGTGAGCTCTACCGCCTGATGTCCGAGGACGCCAAGCAGCGCCTGGTGGCGAACATCGCGGGCGGCCTGTCGCAGGTCACCCTCGAGCACGTCATCGAGAAGAACCTGGCTCACTTCCACGCCGCGGACGCCGACTACGGCAAGCGCGTCGAGGAGGCCGTCCGCGCCCTGCGCGACGCCTGAGCCGACCAGCCGTGCCAGGGGCCTGACGGGAGGTCAGGTCCCGGGCACCGAGCCCGACCCGCGGACCCGGATGAGGGGTGGTGCGCGGCGAGGGCAGACTGCGCCAGTCCTTGCGGCTGGCGCCGCGTGAGGACCGTGGCGGGCGTGCGAGCCAGTGCGGTGGTAATGGGTCCCGAGGCCCGTCTCTCGACCTGAGGGAGACGACGCCGGAGTTCTCGTCGCCGCCCGCCACGGTCCCGGCCGAACCCCCTCCCGTCTCCACCCTCTTCCCGGTGTACGGGGCCGCGCACAGGGCCCCGGTGCACGGGGAACACGAACTCCGCCCGGCGGTGCGAACGTCCTGTCGCGCCAGCCTCGCCCCGTCGGGCGGTCACCAACCAGAGCGCCGAGTCACGGACGGTCCCGTGACCCGGCGCTTTGTCGTCGCCCCGGGGACCCGCCGTCCCCGGGGCTTCGCCATGTCCGCTGGCCACAGGAGGGGTTGGCGGCGGGGTGAGGGCGGGCGAGAGGGGACGCGAGGGGGCTGGGAGCGCGCTATCGTGGAAGCTGACTGAAACGTCAGTCAAGGACCATCGGGCCGGGAGGTGCGGGCAAGAGTGGCAGACCGCCAGGTGTCGATCTTGGAAGCAGCCGTGCGCGTCATCGCGCGCACCGGGATCAGAGGGCTGCGCGTGGAGGAGCTGGCGGCCGAGGCGGGCGTCTCCACCGCCCTCATCTACTACCACTTCAAGGACCGGGCCGGTCTGGTCCGGCGCACCCTCGCCTTCATCGGCGACCGCGCCGCCGGCTACACCGACGAGGCCCTGGAGGACAGCGAGGACGCCCGCGCCGTCCTGGTCCAGCTGCTGCTGAGCGAGCTTCAGGACATCCCCCGGGTACGCGAGAACAGCATCGCGTGGGGCGAGCTGCGGGCCAGCGCCATCTTCGACTCCGACCTGCGGGCGCCCCTGGCCGAGTCCACCCGCTCCTGGTCCCAGGACACCGCCGACGCCGTTGCGGACGCCCAGGCGGCCGGCCTCGCCGATCCGCGCGTGGCGCCGCTGGACGCCGCGGAGCGGCTGACCGCGCTGGTGGAGGGGCTCAGCGAGCGCTGGCTGAGCGGCTCCCTGACGCTGGACCGGGCCCGCGCCCTGCTGACCGGCGCGGTGGACGCGGAACTCGGCCCGCACCCCGCCCCCGCCCCCGCCCCCGCCCCGGAGCCCCTGGCGCCGCGGCCCGCGTAGGGCACCGTACCGACGTACGGGCGTACGGGCGTACGGGGCGTCGCGGTATCCCGTGGACGACGCGGAACGACCCCCGCCCCCTCCAGGCGGAGGGGGCGGGGGTCGCTGCGCGTACGGCGGCCGTCGGGCGGCGGGCGATCAGACCTTGAGGGCCTTGATCGCGGTCGGGGCGTGGCCCGGCTCGGTCGCGAGCTCTTCGAACTCGGTGACGTCGCTCATGTCGACCGTCTTGCTCATCGAGATGTTGGTGATGCGCTCCAGGATGGCCTCGACGACGACCGGGACCTGGAACTCCTGCGCCAGCTTCTTGGCCTGCTCGAAGGCCTCGCCCAGCTTCTCCGGGTCGGTGACGCGGATGGCCTTGACGCCCAGGCCCTCGGCGACCTTGACGTGGTCGACGCCGTAGACGCCCAGCTCGGGGGTGTTGATGTTCTCGAACTCGAGGTTGACCTCGAAGTTGATGCCCAGGCCGCCCTGCGCCTGACGGATCAGGCCCAGGTAGGCGTTGTTCACCAGGACGTGGACATACGGGACCTTGTGCTGCGCGGCGACCGCCAGCTCCTCGATCATGAACTGGAAGTCGTAGTCGCCCGAGAGCGCGACGATCGGGGTCTCCGGGTCGGCGGTGGCGGCACCGATCGCGGCCGGGATCGTCCAGCCGAGCGGGCCGGCCTGGCCGCAGTTGATCCAGTTGCGCGGCTTGTAGACGTGCAGCATCTGCGCGCCGGCGATCTGGGAGAGGCCGATGGTGGTGACGTAGCGCGTCTCCGGGCCGAACGCCTTGTTCATCTCCTCGTACACGCGCTGCGGCTTCATCGGGATGTTCTCGAAGTGCGTGCGGCGCTGCAGGGTGGCCTTGCGCTCCTGGGCGGAGTCGGCCCAGGCGCTGAAGTCGGGCAGCTTGCCCTCGGCCTTGAGGTCCTTGGCAACCTCGATGAAGAGCTCCAGCGCGGCCTTGGCGTCGGAGGCGATGCCGAAGTCCGGGGCGAAGATCTTGCCGATCTGGGTGGGCTCGATGTCGACGTGGACGAACTTGCGGCCCTTGGTGTAGGCGTCCAGGTTGTAACCGGTGTGACGGTTGGCCCAGCGGTTGCCGATGCCGAGGACGAAGTCCGACTCCAGGAAGGTCGCGTTGCCGTAGCGGTGCGAGGTCTGCACGCCGACCATGCCCGCGCTCAGCTCGTGGTCGTCCGGGATGGTGCCCCAGCCCATGAGGGTGGAGATGACCGGGACGCCGGTCAGCTCGGCGAACTCGACCAGCAGGTCGGAGGCGTCGGCGTTGATGATGCCGCCGCCGGAGACGATCAGCGGGCGCTCGGACTCCAGCAGGAACCGGATGGCCTTCTCGGCCTGGGCGCGGGTGGCGCGCGGCTTGTAGACCGGCAGCGGTGCGTAGGTCTCCGGGTCGAACTCGATCTCGGTCAGCTGGACGTCGATCGGGAGGTCGATCAGGACCGGGCCGGGGCGGCCGGAGCGCATCAGGTGGAAGGCTTCCTGGAACACGCCCGGAACCTGGGCGGCCTCCAGGACGGTGGTGGCCTTCTTCGTGACCGGCTTGGCGATCGAGGCGATGTCGACGGCCTGGAAGTCCTCCTTGTGGAGCTTCGCGACCGGAGCCTGACCGGTGATGCACAGGATCGGGATCGAGTCCGCGATCGCGGAGTACAGGCCGGTGATCATGTCGGTGCCGGCCGGGCCCGAGGTGCCGATGCAGACACCGATGTTGCCCGCCTTGGCACGCGTGTAGCCCTCGGCCATGTGCGATGCGCCCTCGACGTGGCGGGCCAGCGTGTGCTTGACGCCGCCCACGTTCTTGAGCTCGCGGTAGAACGGGTTGATCGCAGCACCGGGCACGCCGAACGCTTGTTCGACACCCTCAAGCTTGAGGATCTCCACTGCAGCGGCGGCGGCTGTCATACGAGGCATCAGGTTCTCCTGCGGGTCTGGCGGTCAGGCTTTTCCGTAATCCGGAAGTATTGTTCTGCTATACGGAACAAGCTAAGCGGCGGCTCCGCACACGTCAAGGCGGTACGGAACCCCGGAAGCCACCAAAAGCCGCGTCTCGCTCGGTGTGTTGTACGAAAACCGGGATCCTCGGCGGGATTCGGCGGCGCTCTCGCCCGCACGGTCGCCGGTGGTGGAGCATGGACCCACGCACAGCGACGGAGGGGGTCGGGTGTCCATGGCCGAAGCGGTACCGGTGCGCTGCCCGGTGTGTCTGCGGGAGAACCGCTTCACCACCCCGGTCTTTCCCTGCGCCTGCGGGAGCCCGGTCACCCCGTCCCTCGATCTGACGGCGCCGCCCGAGCCGCTGACCCACCGCACCTGGGCGGACAGCTGGGTGACGGTGCGGTGCGCGGCCTGCGGGCGGGAGGGCGAGTGGCCACGGCCCGAGCTGGGGTGCGGATCGTGCGGCACGGTCGTACGGATCCCCGTCCGTCCGCCGGGGGCCGCGGACCCCGGCGGTGGTGGTCACCCGCGGCCCGGCGCCCGGCGCGATCCGCGCCGTGATGCGCGCCGCGACGGGCGCCCGGCGCACATACCGCTGCCGCCGACCGCACCGCTGCCGCGGCCCGCGTTCCGCCCGGTGACCATCCGCACGGCCCGCGACGCGGTGGCCACGGCCGCGCTGTACCTGCGCTGGCTCGGCTTCCGGGACGTACGGCAGCCCGACGGCCGGCCCGTACCGGCGATGGCGGTGGACCTGCGGGCTCCGGGGCTGGTCGCTCAGGTGGACCCGACCACGGCGCCGGCCGGACTGCGGGCGGTGGAGTGCGTCTGGCTGACCGGCCTCACCGCCTCCGCGACCTGCGTCTACTTCTCGCTCGCCGGGTACACGCAGGACGCCCGCACCCGCGCGGACGACCTCGGGATCCCGCTGTTCGTGATGGACCTCACCGGGGTGCCGCAGCCGGTCAACGACCCGGCGGACGAACTGATCGGCACGGGGGCCTAGGCTCGGAGGCGTCACCCACCACGTGCCAGCCTTCCCGCCGAGGAGTGCCAGATGAGCCTGTACGACATCCCGCTGACGACCCTGTCCGACGAGCCCACCAGCCTCGCGGCCCACAAGGGCAAGGCGATCCTGCTGGTGAACACGGCCTCGCAGTGCGGGCTCACCCCGCAGTACTCGGGGCTGGCCCGCCTGCAGTTCGCGTACGAGGCGAAGGGCTTCACCGTCGTCGGCGTGCCCTGCAACCAGTTCGGCGGGCAGGAGCCCGGCAACGCCGAGGACATCCAGACGTTCTGCGCGGCCGGCTTCGGCGTCACCTTCCCGATGCTGGAGAAGTCCGACGTCAACGGCGAGAACCGGCACCCCCTCTACCAGGAGCTGGTCAAGACCCCGGATGCCGAGGGCGAGGCCGGCGACGTCCAGTGGAACTTCGAGAAGTTCCTCATCTCCCCCGCGGGCGAGGTCGTGGCCCGCTTCCGCCCGCGCACCGAGCCCGAGGCCCCCGAGGTCGTCGCGGCGATCGAGGCGCACCTGCCGGCGTGACGGCGGCGGGCCCGTACGGCGTCCCGTACGGGCCCGCGCGGCTCAGGTCACTCAGGTCAGGTCGGCTTCGTCGTACTCCCCCGGCGAGCCGGCCGCCGTCAGCTCCCGCAGCTCCACCCGGCGGATCTTGCCGGACACCGTCTTGGGGAGCTCCCCGAACTCGATCCGGCGGATCCTCTTGTACGGGGACAGGACCGCGCGGGAGTGCTCGAACAGCGCCCGGGCCGTCTCCGGCCCGGCCTCCCAGCCGACGGCGAGGGTGACGTACGCCTTCGGCACGGCGAGGCGCAGCGCGTCCGGGGCCGGCACGACGGCCGCCTCGGCGACGGCCTCGTGCTCCAGCAGGGCGCTCTCCAGCTCGAACGGGCTGATCTTGTAGTCGGAGGCTTTGAAGACGTCGTCGGAGCGCCCGATGTAGGTGAGGTACCCGTCGGCGTCGCGCGCGGCGATGTCCCCCGTGCGGTAGAGCCCGTCCGCCATCGCCTGGGCGGTGCGCTCCGGGTCGTCGCGGTAGCCGTTCGTCACCCCGGCGGGCCGGGTCCGCAGGTCGACGCACAGCTCGCCCTCGTCGGCAGACTCCTTGCCGGTGACCGGGTCCAGCAGCACGATCGTGTATCCGGGCGCGGGGCGGCCCATGGATCCGGGCTTGACCGGGACTCCGGGGAAGTTGCCGACCTGGAGGGTGGTCTCGGTCTGGCCGAACCCGTCGCGGATGGTGACGCCCCAGGCCTCGCGGACCTTCTCGATGACCTCCGGGTTGAGCGGCTCCCCGGCGGCGACGGCCTCGCGCGGGGGCCGGGCCAGGCCGGTCAGGTCGGACTGGATCAGCATCCGCCACACCGTGGGCGGGGCGCAGAAGGTGGTCACGCCGTGCCGGTCCATCTCGCGCATCAGCCGCTCGGCGTCGAAGCGGGCGTAGTTGTGGACGAAGACGGTCGCGCCGGCGTTCCAGGGGGCGAAGAGGTTGGACCAGGCGTGCTTGGCCCAGCCGGGCGAGGCGATGTTGAGGTGGACGTCGCCGGGACGCAGGCCGAGCCAGTACATGGTGGAGAGGTGCCCGATGGGGTATGAGGCGTGCGTGTGCTCGACGAGCTTGGGGCGGTCGGTGGTGCCGGAGGTGAAGTACAGCATCAGCGGGTCGGTGGCGAGGGTTTCGCCCTCGGGGGTGAAGGGGTCCCGGGAGGCGTACATGTCCGCGAGCCGGCGCCAGCCGGCCGGGGCGTCCGGGCCGGCGGCGATGCGGGTGTAGGTGCCGGGCACCGCGTCGAACCTGGCCGTGTCCTCGGTGCGCGTGACGACGTGCCGGACGCGGCCCCGCTCGATCCGGTCGCGCAGATCGGCCGCGCCGAGCAGCGGGGTGGCCGGGATGACGACGGCGCGCAGCTTCATCGCGCCGAGCATGACCTCCCACAGCTCGCGCTGGTTGCCGAGCATGACCAGCAGCCGGTCGCCCGGGGCGACGCCCTGGTCGCGGAGCCAGTTGGCGGCCGCGTCGGACCGAACGGCGAGTTCCGCGAAGGACAGGCTTTCGCTGCTGCCGTCCTCCTCGACGATGCGCAGGGCGTCGGCGTCGTTGCCCGCGGCGATGTGGTCGAACCAGTCCAGGGCCCAGTTGAAGCGGTGGGGGCGGGGCCAGGTGAAGCCGGTGCGGGCGGCCTCGTAGTCCCCCCGGCGTTCGAGGAGGAAGTCCCGGGCGGCGAGGAACTGGCCGGTGGCGCCGTTCTGCGTACGGTCCGTGCTGTCGGTCGTCATGCCAGGCATCGTGCCGCGTTCGCCGTGGGGACCACCAGAGCGGCGTCAGCCGTGGATTGACCCGAAGCGCACGGACGCGCTCCCGCCCTCCCCCATGGCGGCGACCAGCGGCTCCGCTTCGGCGGCGATCTCCTCCTTCTCCGCGGCCGAAACCTTCCGGAAGAGTTCGACGGTGACGGCGGGCCCCTCCGTCTTCCACAGCCCGGCCAGGAACCCGTCGACGAGCAGGGTGCGGTGGGCCTGGTTGCCGGTCCACGTACGCCCCTTGATCGCGGGGTCGACGACGCGGGAACGGTCGGCGTGCGAGAGGAGGAGGTTGTCGAACTCCGGAAGGAAGCGGGGCGGCGCCGGGGTGCCGGGGTCGGGGCGGGGTGCGTCGGGCAGGTCGAACAGCTCCACGCCGTTCTCGTCCTGGAACACGTCCAGTTCCGGCCGCAGCCGTTCGAAGGCGTCCTTCAGGCGGGTCAGGCCGGCCCAGAGCTGCATGTCCTTGACGGAGGCCGGCCCGAAGGCGGCGAGGTAGCGCCGTACGACGTCGTCCACGGGCTGCGCCGGGGCGGCGGGCCGGCCGCCGAGCCAGCTCTCGACGGTGGTGAGCCGCACCTGGCCGCTGCGCCCCCACACCCCGCGGGGCGTGACCTGGACCAGGGGCAGCAGGCACCGGGCGGCGACGGACAGCGACTGCGGGTCGGCGTCCGGCCAGTGCCGGAGCAGTTCCCCGCGGATCTCCGCCATGGTGCGGGGCTCGGCCTCGACGAAGACCCGGGAGCGCTCGGCGAGGGAGCCGAGGTCGACCCCGGCGAGGCCCTTGCGGAAGTAGGCGACCTCCCGGTCCCGGGCGGGCTGGACCAGGGGCCGCAGCGTCAGGGCGTCGTGCGCGGTGTGCGTGTGGATCGTGGAGCGCATGGTGACCATGCGGACCACGTCGCGGGACTCCATCAGCCCGGCCAGCTCGGCGGGGAGGAACCCGGCGAGGCGGGCGTGGAGCTGGAAGTAGGGGGGCTTCACGTTCTGCGCCTGCAGCCCGAGGAGGTGGCCGACCGCGTCCCGCGCGGACATCTCGGCGCGGCTCAGCAGCAGCTGACGGGCGAGCGTGGCACGGTTCAGTGCGCGGGTGTCGAGCACGGGGTGCGTCGTCCTGGAGGCCATGCCCTCACGCTAGCCCTCCTTGCGGACAGCCTGTGTCCGCAACCTGACGATCCTCAAGGCGGGGGCGGGGGCGGGGGCCGACGGGGTCGGAGGGACGGGAACGGAGCCGGGCCGGGCCGGACGCGGGCGTGAGCCCGAGCGGCCGCAACCGGCATCCGGAGACACCAGTACCGAAGATCCAAAGGGAGCACCGAAACCAAACCCGAAACCAAACCCGAGAGACGCGTACCAACGCACACGCGCGTTTCCTCCGGATATCCTGCCCCTTGCCCGTAAACACACGTTCGACCGGGAGCTGACCTGCGATGCCGGAGCGCCCAGACCACGAGCCGACCCCGCCCGCCGCCAAGCGCACGGGCTGGCGCCGCCCCGCCACAGCGTCCGCCACGCCGCCCGCCACACCCCCGGCGAACCCGCCGGCAGCACCCCGGCCGGCGCCCCCGGCCCCACCGCCCGCGGACCACCGCAGCGTGGTCGACTCGGCCGTCTACCGCGACGGCCGCCGCATCTCCTCCCCCCTCACCCTGGCCGACACCTTCCGCCAGCTGCGCGAGGAGCCCGACGGCATGGCCTGGATCGGCCTGCACCGTCCCACGGAACCCGAACTCCACTCCCTGGCAGCCGAGTTCAACCTGCACGAACTCGCCGTCGAAGACGCCCTCGAGGCCCACCAGCGCCCCAAGCTGGAGCGCTACGGCAACACCCTCTTCGTCGTCCTGAGGGCCGCCCGTTACCTCGACGCCCAAGAAGAGGTCGAGTTCGGCGAACTCCACGTCTTCGTCGGCCCGGACTTCCTGATCACCGTCCGCCACGGCGCCGCCCCGGACCTCTCCCGGGTCCGCCGCCGGATGGAACAGACCCCCGAGCTCCTCTCCCTCGGCCCGGAGGCCGCCCTGTACGCCATCCTCGACGCGGTCGTGGACGGCTACGCCCCGGTCGTCGAGGGCGTCCAGACGGACATCGACGAGATCGAGACGGAGGTCTTCCGCGGCGACCCGTCGGTCTCCCGCCGCATCTACGAACTCTCCCGCGAGACAGTCGAGTTCCAGCGCGCCACCCGCCCCCTGGTCGGCATGCTCCACAGCCTGATGGCGGGCTTCGCGAAGTACCGCACGGACGAGGAACTCCAGCGCTACCTGCGCGACGTGGCGGACCACGTCACCCACACCAGCGAACGCGTCGACGGCTTCCGCCAGGCCCTCACCGAAATCCTCACGGTGAACGCCACCCTGGTCTCCCAACAGCAGAACGCCGAAATGCGAGCCCTGGCCGAAGCCGGCTTCGAACAGAACGAGGAGATCAAGAAGATCTCCTCCTGGGCGGCCATCTTGTTTGCACCCACACTCGTAGGAACCATCTACGGCATGAACTTCGAGGTCATGCCGGAACTCCACTGGGCGGCGGGCTACCCGTTCGCGATCCTTCTGATGGCGGTGGTCTGTACGAGCCTGTACGTCATCTTCAAGAAGCGCGACTGGCTGTAGATGGCAGGCATGAGCCTCTGATCTAGTTTGCTAAAGCGAACACTTCCGATGGGCTGATCCGGGGCCCTGGGGAGAATCTGGGGAGAATGCGCAGTGCCAAGGAGAGAGCCGTGCCCCTCCCACCTGGTGCTCCACGCGTTCCGTGCGCTTCAGCTTGGGTCGGACAGCCGCCGTTTACCGTCACCGAGAGTGCTGGCGAACACCATGCCAGCGCTTCCCTGGTGGCTGCCGACCGACCCGCAGAGCATCCAACACACCAGCGCACCCTGGGCCATCTCCACCGGCTCCTGTGAGTGTCGAGTCACCAAGGGCAATACGGCTCCCGTCGCCCCTGGGCAGCGCCAAAACAAGCGATCGCTGAGGAAGTTCCTCAACGACCGCCTCGGAGACCTCGTGCTGGTAAGCCATACGGCTGCCCAACGGGCCTGCAATGCTTCTCGGATGACCAGCAAGAGCAGGGGGCGTAGCAAGCGGGTCCAGCCCCCCGTGCCCGTGAAGCAGAGCGAAGCGAACAGCGAACCTGGCGAGGTCTTGTGGGTGTCAACGCGTTCGGGAGCACGCGCCGGCCGTGGGTTCCACTATCAAGACGCTGTGGGGGCGTGGCTGTGCGGCCGTGTTCTGTCCGGTGCCCTCGACTCCGATCGCATCGTCCCGGAGGGCCTGGAAGACCTCTCGTGTGATGGACCGACACCCTGGCACGTCCAGGTGAAGTCCCGCCAGGAACGGATCGGCGACTTCACCGCACCCGAGGTCGCCGAGCACCTCGTCGCCATGGCCCTGGCGCACGCGAGGCGTGTACAGGCTCGGCTGGAGGGTCGGCCCCTTCTTGTCCTCGAGCGGCCGGTTGAAGGGGAATGGTTCACCCAGTGGGGCGACCCCTTGAGTGACCTGCCGCGAGGCCACCGGTTGCTACAGGCATTCAACGCGAAGGCCTCGAAGGCCGGCCTGACCAAAGATGAAATCGACGCATGGTGCAATGCCGCTAGTCTCTACGTCTTGCCATGGCGTGCCGCCGCCGACGACACCCGCACCGCTGTAGCCCAACGGCTCGGGCTGCTGCCGGTAGCTGCGGAGGCAGCCGTGCTCGCCCTGCGCAGCGCCGTCGCAAGACGGGCCGATGCCAACGCTGATACGACGCTGTCGGGAGCGGCCGGACTGAGTCGAACGAACATTGCAGGGATTGCGACCGCGGTCGCGGAATCCATCGACCGTGCATCGCTGGAGGAGGCACTGGCCACGGGCCTCTGCGAGCCTGTCGACTTCGACCGGCCGCTCCAGGCCGCCAGCTTCCACGAAGGCGTCAACGTGCAGCCCGGCCACATCGCTGCCGGGCTTCCGGCCCCCAGGCCCGTCCTGACCGGGCGGGTGGCGGATGCGATCCATCGGGGGCAGAGCGTCCTCGTGACCGGCCCGTCGGGCATCGGCAAGTCCGCCGTGATGTGGACGGCTGCCTACGTGACCAGACACGTGCTCTGGTACCGCATCAGGCGGCTCCAGCCGGACGACGCCGTCCCGCTCGTAAGGCTGGCGAAGGCGTTGCAACCCACTACCCGCTCTCCGGTCGGATTCGTCGTGGACGGCATCGGTATCGGAGCGGCCGAGGCATGGGATGTCCTGTACCGCGAACTCGCCCCGATCCCCGGTGTCCTGCTCCTCGGCTCGGTCCGGAGCGAGGACCTTCTGCCCCTCCGAAGCCGGGTCGACTGTACCCGGATCGAGGTCACCCTCGATGAGGAGGTCGCCGAGCAGATCCACGCCGGCTTGTCCGCCACCGGCACCACGGCTGCCGCGCATTGGCGGGAAGCGTACGACGCGTCAAACGGCCTGACCCTGGAATTCACGCATCTACTCACCCGCGGACGCAGGCTCTCGGATGTCCTGTCAGAGCAGGTCGAGCGGCGCGTGGCCGAAGGACGCCAGACAGAGATCGAGATCCTGGCCAGGATCTCGATCGCCCACCAGTGGGGCGTCGATCTGCCCGTACGGGCACTTCAGCAACAGCTGGGCCTCGGAGACACGGACCTTCGCACGGCGTTGTCCCGCCTGGCCGATGAGCATCTCGTCCACGAACGGCGGGGACTCCTGTCCGGGCTGCACCAGCTGCGCTCGGCGCATCTGGCCGACGCCGTACACGCGATTCCGCCGCCGATCTTGGACGAGACCGTCCTCGCGGTGATGCGCATGCTGGTGGACTCACAGCTTCAGCCGTTCATCGCCGGTGTCCTCACCGAACACCCCGCGCTGGATGCCGTCGTGCTGGACCAGATCGCGGTCGAACTCGGCCAGCGCCCCTCCTTGACGTCGACCACCGGCGTTCTGCAGGCTCTTCGGCTGGTCGACGTCAACCGCACTGCGGCCGACTGGCTCCGGACCCTCGACCGACACCGGATCCCGCCCGCGTTGCGCCGCATCACCCTTCAGTTCGCGCTCGTGGACGGGGACCTGCTGCCGCAGCTCAAACCCGAGATCGCCGCGGCCATCACCGAGATCCGAGCGGCGGATACCTCCGGTTCGCCGCTGCGCGACGCGCTCGTGGAACGGCTCGGCAAAGCAGCGATCAGTCTCCTCCTGTCCCAGTGCGGGGAGCCCGTCGAATCCCAGCGGCTGCTCGCCGTCCTTGCCGGGACTGGTCTGGATCTGGCGGGTGGGCCGAAGGTGCTCGCCGATTCGCCATTCGGGCAGCTACTCGCCGGCGCACCGGTCGATCTCCTGGGGGACATCCTCTCCACAGCCCGGACCGCATCGGTGGCCCTGGCCGAAGAGCTCTTGCAACTCGCAGGCGGGGAGGAGCGTGTGCTGGGCAGCGTCGCGGCCCGTTCACCGTGGGTCACTGAGGTGTCTGTCGTCGATCGCGAGGGCAGCCGGGTCGCATACGCCCGTCTCCTCCACGTGTCGGACCAGGCACGACCGGACGCCGAACAGGAGGTCAGGGAGCTCGGGCGGATGCTGCTGCGCTGCCTTCCGCAGTGCGAGAGTGCCGACATCCAAAATCTGCTACCCGGTGGGCTGCCGCTGACCTTTGGTGACTTCACCAGCGGGGTCAGCCTTCTGAAGCGGCAATACGACAGATCGCCCGCCACGGTGGCGTGGACTCGCACCCGCACACTGATCGGTGCAACGGTGGCTGGCCATACCGACTGGACCACCCGCACCGCAACCGCAGCCTCTTCACTCCCCGTGCTCCACCAATACCTGACGGATCTGACCCAGGCCTGGTGCGTCGGTCGCGGTCGACCCAAAGTGGTCGAAGGCATACGCACGACGCAGGCAGCGCTACTGGACTGGGCCGCGTCACTGACGCTCCCCGTCGACACTTCGTTCCTGTCCACGCTGCCCGTCGGCGACGACGTTCCAGGAGGTGGAAGCGACCACCTGCAACACCTGGTGAACGGGATCGCCGAGAACCTCACGCGAAGGCTCGCCGACCCCAACGGGTATGCAGCGCTCGCCAGCTACGTCGGCGACAGCCTGCCAAGCCTCGCCATGCAGGTGCGGGATAGGGAGCGCTGGCACCTCATCGGCCAGGACCCTCCGAATGTCCTCGATCACCTCGTGGGGAACCTCGCAGACCTGCACGCCGTTCTGGCCGAACTCGCCTGGGGCACCCTCGGACACAAGGAGCTCAGGGCCGCGGCGCGATCAGGACCATCCGCGCAGGCACTCTCTCGGGCAGCAGACCTTGCCCGCCGAGCCGCCGGCGCACGAGCAGAGGCCCTGCCCCTGAAACTCCAGTCCAGCGCCAGGGCAGCAGGGATCCGCATCAGCGTGTACACCAGACCTGTCTCAGACGCGGACTCAACAGAGTGGCCTGCCACGGAACTTGCGGTGGGTGTGGAGCTCACCGAACTCACTCAGTGGCCGACGGCAGTGGAACAGCTGTGCTCGCTGCTGAAGCACGATCCCGGCTCCCAAGGCAGCCGTAGGGCCGTCCTGCTCGTTCCCTTTGTCGACGGCAAGCCAGTCAGGCTCATGGCGCAACAGCTTCAGACGG
>NZ_JBEOXU010000113.1:0-21264 GCF_040296725.1 Streptomyces sp. NPDC002044 | reverse complement strand
GAATCGCTTGCCGTGCGTGCGATAGCGCAGATGCAGCAGCTCGTGAACGATGACGAAATCCTGGAAGGCTCTGTCGGCTTCGGCACGGCGGGCCACGCCGCCGGGACGGAGTCCGGGCGGGCAGGGGCGACGAGGGGGGCGGACGCTGAGCGAGCGTCAGGAGGTGCGGTGGCGGCCGCGCGGCCGGCACCGCGCCCCGGGAGACACCGGGATCACGTCGTACCGGGACGGGGGAGCGAACGCGGCGGCGGTGCGGTGCGTGCACATGGTCCGGCTCCCCTTCCTCTTCACTCGGTCCGAGCGGTGCGCCGCCCTGTCGGCGGTGCGTGGGGCGAGTGTAGTGAGCGAAGTCCGCCCGGGGCACGGGGTTTTCCCGTGGGGCGGGACGGACCGAGGGCCCGGGGAGATCTCCCCGGGCCCTGGGCCGCATACACCGCGGGGGACGCGAGTGTGTATCTGCGACATGAAGAGAAACGATCCTTCGCGGTTCGGGTTACGCGGTGCGCCGGATGCCGCCGCTCCCGCGGCCGGATCGCGTACGGACCGCGTGCGGGCAAGGGGCGCCGTAAGGTTTCCGTCACCACCTGCGACCTGGCCCCCGGCGTCCCGGACCCGTTGAATACGGGGGACTGATTCTTTCGAGGAGGCAGCACCAGTGGCGGCACCAACGGCACCGACGGCACCAACGGCAGGAACGAAGCGGCGGCGCGGCAGGCTGTTCACGGGCGGGCTCGTCGCCGGGGCGCTGGTGGCGGGCGCGGCGCTGTACTGGTTCCAGCCCTGGAAGCTGTGGCAGGACACGACCGTCAACGAGGCCCTGCCCACCGCGCCCGCGGCCGCCTCCCCCTCCGCCGCCGCGTCCGGTGCCGCGGCCCCGACCGGCCCCGCCGCCCCGCCCGTGACGCTGGCCGGCGGGGCGTTCACCAGCCACGAGCACGCCACCACGGGCAAGGCCGCCCTCATCCGGCTGCCCGACGGCTCCCACACCCTGCGGCTGGAGGGACTCGCGACCAGCGACGGCCCTGACCTGCGGGTCTGGCTGACCGATGCCCCGGTCCTGGAGGGTGTCGCGGGCTGGCGCGTCTTCGACGACGGCGCGCACGTGAGCCTCGGCAAGCTGAAGGGCAACAAGGGCGACCAGAACTACGCGATCCCGGCCGACGTGAACCCCGCCGCCTACACCAGCGTCACGATCTGGTGCGACCGCTTCGACGTCTCCTTCGGCGCCGCCGCCCTCACCCGGGTCTGAACGCGGATTCCGGCCGCCCCGGTCCGCGCCGCAGGCGGACACGCGCATCGTGGTGCCCGCCGCCGCCCTACGTGTTCAGCTGCCACACGGCCGCGTTGAGGGCGGTGGCGAAGGCCACCCACAGCAGGTAGGGCAGGAACAGGAGTGCCGCCGCGCGGCTCAGCCGCTGGAAGCGGACCAGTGTGATGGTGACCGCCACCAGCAGCAGGACGATGTCCAGCAGGGCCAGACCGAACTGGCGGGCGCCGAAGAACAAGGGCGTCCACGCCAGGTTGAGGACGAGCTGTACGCCCCACCAGGCGAGTGCGTTCCGTGCGCGGGCGCGGTCCGGGTGGCGCCAGACGAGCCACGCCGCGACGGCGATCGCGGCGTACAGGACCGTCCACACCGGCCCGAAGACCCATCCGGGCGGAGCCCACGCCGGTCGTCGCAGCGACCCGTAGACGTCGCCCGCGTCGGCGGAGGCGACGGCGCCCAGGGCGGCGACGCAGAAGGTCACGGCGAGGAAGACGGCCAGGGCCGCCCAGCTCTTCGCCCCGCTCCGCCGCCCAGGCGTCGGCGAAGGCGCGGGGGACGGGCTCGGTGTCGGTGTCGGGTCCGGTGTCGCGGATGCTGCCACGGCTGACTCCTGGTGGTTTCGGCGTGCTCCGGCGGGGCTGGGCCCGCCCGGGTGTCGCCGGCCGGGCCGGCCTCACCCCTCTTCTTCCGTCCCGGCGTGCCCGTCGGATTCGCCACCGCCCGGGGAACCCGGCACGTCCGGGTCCACGGCCTCACCTCCGCTTCGAACGCCGCCGCCGGTGTGGCGGGGCAACGGCGGCGACCGGCCGCGCTGACGCACGCTTGACCGGAGTGACCGCGGGGCACCCGCCCCGTACGGACGCACCACGAGGAGCCGCTGTGACGGAGCTGGACGCCTTCACCGAAGTACTCGACGGCCCGGTGTACGTGGTCACGGCCGCCGCCGGGGGCCGGCGCGCGGGATGCCTCGTGGGGTTCGCCTCGCAGTGCTCGATCCACCCGCCGCGGTTCGTGGTCTGGCTGTCCACCGCGAACCACACCTACCGCGTCGCCCGAGGGGCCTCCCACCTCACCGTCCACCTGCTGCGACGGGACCAGGCGGCGCTGGCCGGGCTGTTCGGCGGCCTGACCGGAGACCGGGCCGACAAGTTCACCCGAACGCCCTGGCGTCCGGGGGCGGAGGGGAGCCCGGTCCTCACGGAGGCCGGCACCTGGTTCACCGGCCGGGTCGAAGGGCAGATCGAGGGCGGTGACCACGTGGGTTTCCTCCTGGCCCCCGTCAGCGGGGGGCCGCCCGCCGAGGGCCCGCCCCCGGCCCTGCTCCGGTACAGCGACGTCCGGGACGTGGAGCCGGGCCACGCGCCCTGAGCCGTCGGGGACGTTCCCCCGGGGGGCGTCACCGCGAGCCGCCGCCGGACTCGGAGCCGGAGCCGGACCGGGACCGGGCAAGGGTGCGGGCGCGCCGGGCGCGCCGGGCGAGGCGGTGCAGTCGGGGGTAGCGCTCGCGGCGCGCCCGCGCGTGCCGGTCCAGTTCCTCCATCAGCCGCTCGGAGCGCTTGTCCACGCTCAGCTCGTCCAGTACGCGGTCCGCCTCGGCGAGCAGGGCCCCGTACAGCTGCCACTGCCCGGGGTGGCGGTCCATCTCCTCCGGCAGCAGGGCGGCGAGGCGCGCGCGGCTGCGGCGGGCGGTGGCCAGTTCCTCGGAGAGCCGGGACTCGGCGGCCTCCGCGTTGGCGCTGACCTGGGCCGTGATGAGCTGGGCGAAGGACTCCACCGCGATCGCCGTGTGCCGGTACAGGTCGTTCAGGGCGAGCGCCACCTTCGGCGGGAACAGCGGCTCGTCGCCGCGGGCCCGGGCGAGGTCGGTGAGCGTACGGCAGGACACGCGCAGCACGACCGCGCAGATCTCGAGCGTGTCGAGCCCGGTGCGCAGCACCAGGCGGAAGAGGAGCCCCTCGCGGACGCGGGGGTTGAGCCGCAGGCTGTCCTCGGCCTGCCGCAGCGCCCCGTCGACCTCGGCGATGTCGTTGTCGAGCCGGCGGGCCTCGTGCAGCCGGGCGGCCGCCTTCTCGACCGTCACGGTGTCGCCCGATTCCTCGCCGATGTGCAGCAGCAGCGTGCGCATGCGCGCGGCCAGGTCGGTGATGGCCTCACTGGCGGGACCGACCCAGACCGGCGGGACGAACAGGGCGTTGAACGCGAGGCCGACCGCGGCGCCGATCAGCGTCTCCAGCACCCGGTCCCAGGCCGTGTCCGCGACCCGCGTCACGCCGAGGACCAGCATGGCGCTGATCGCCACCTCCGGCACGAACTCGCCCGCCTTGACGACCCGGCCGACGACGAGCGAGGCCAGGATGATCAGGCCGAGGCTCCACCACGTCAGTCCGACCAGAGCGCTGAACCCGATCGCGAGCAGCACCCCGGCGACGACCGCGTTCACGCGCCGGATGCCCGTCGTGAGGGTCGTGTACAAGGTCACCTGGACGACGAGCAGCGCGGTCAGGGGCGCCGTCAGCGGAGCCGGTTCGCTGCTGAGCCGCAGCGCGATGACGTACGAGACGACCGCGGCGGCGGTCGAGCGGACCGCCTGGACGACGGCCGGCTCCCGGTACCGGCGTACGAGGTGGAGCAGACGGGCAGTTGCATGTGTCATACGCCGTGCCTGCCCCGATCAGGCGAAACCATCACCCCGGGGTTCACCCGGTCCGCCCGCGCCCGGGGGCGCCACCGGGCCGCGGACCGGACCCGGAGTGCATCCTCCGGGGCGTCGGCGGCGGAATCCCTCCCGTATCCGGTACCCAGGAGGACGGGGACGGACGGAGAGCGGAGGACAGCGTGGACACGCGTCGGGCGAGTCGGAACGTACTGGTCGTCGGAGCGGGCCTGGCGGGACTGGCCTGCGCCCGCGACCTCGTGGCGGCCGGGCTGCCGGTACAGGTGCTGGAGGCCGGTGACGGCGTCGGCGGCCGGGTCCGCAGCGACCGGGTGCGGGGTTTCGTCATCGACCGCGGGTTCCAGGTCTTCAACACGTCCTATCCGCAGGTCAAGGCCCGGATGGACCTCCGGGCCCTGCGGCTGTCGCCGTTCACGCCCGGAGTGGTGACCCACCTGGGTGCCGGTCGGCTGCGGCGGCTCGTCGACCCCAGCCGGCGTCCGCGCGACGTAGGGAAGCTGCTCACGGGTGGTGTGTCCCCCCGGGACCTGGCCGCCCTCGGCGCACTGTCCGCGCGCGACCTGTGCGCCCCGGCGGCGCTGCTCCGCAGGGGCGGCCGGGAGCGTACGACGCTGGAGGTGCTGCGCGGGGCCGGGTTCTCGGACGCGTTCGTCGAGGAGTTCTTCCGGCCGTTCCTGTCCGGGGTGTTCCTGGAGGACGAACTCGAGACGTCGGGCCGGGTCTTCCACCTCGTCTGGCGCAGCATGCTGCGCGGGACGCTGTGCCTGCCCGCCGACGGCATCGGGGCGGTGCCCGGGCAACTGGCCGACGGGCTGCCCCCGGGCGCGGTCCGCCTGGAGACCGCCGTCACCGCGCTCACCGACGAGGGCGTCCTCACCGCGGAGCACGGCGAACTGGCGGCCGCGGCCGTCGTCGTGGCCACGGGGCCGGGGGTCGCCCGGCGGCTGCTGGACGGCGTCGAGCCGGCGCCGTACCGGACCGTGACGACCTATTACCACGAGGCGCCCGGCCTGCGCGGATACGGGCCGGACCTGGTGACGGACACGGCGCGCAGGTTCCTGAACACCTGCGTCCAGAGCGAGGTGTCGCCCGGCTACGCGCCCGCCGGCACCTCCCTGGTGGCCACCTCCGTGCTCGGACCCGGCTCGCCCGGTACCGGAACGGCGCTGCTCACCGTGCTCGCCGAGGTGTACGGGCGGGACACCGCGCACTGGGAGGAGGTGGCCGTGCGCACCGTCGAGGAGGCGCTGCCGGCCATGACCGGCCGGTGGCCGCTCTCGCGCCCCTCCCGGACCGGCCGCCGCCGGTACGTGTGCGGGGACCACCGTGCCACCGGTTCGGTGCAGGGCGCGCTCGCCTCCGGGGCCAGAGCGGCCCGCGAGGTGCTGGCGGACCTGGCCGGACCGGCGCGCTGACCGGCCCGGCCGGCCGACGCGTGCCGGATCAGGGCGGGGCGTGGCCGCGGGGCGGGCGCGCGGCCGTCGTCAGGCCATCAGCGTCACCAACTGCCGTGCGGCCCGCGCCGGGCCGAGCGAGCGGACCTGTCGGCTCAGGCCCGCGAGGGCCTGTCCCGGGGCGTCCAGCAGCGACGCCACGGCCCTGCCCACGTCGTCGGCGCGCAGCCCGTGCGGGTCCAGGCACAGCCCGGCGCCGGACCGCTCGGCGTCGTGGGCGATGGCGAACTGGTCGCTGGAGAACGGCAGCACCAGGGCCGGTACCCCGGCGGCCAGGCACTCCGTGAACGAGTTGTTGCCGCCGTGGTGGACCATGGCGTCCACCCGGGACAGCAGGGCCTGCTGGGGGACGGTCGCCGCGATGGCCGTACGCGGCCCCGCCAGGTGCGCGAGCGCGTCGGCCCGGTCGCCCGCGGCCAGGACGACCGACACGTCCGGCCGCGCCGCGAGGATGCCCCGGCACACCGTCTCCAGTACGTCCTCCCGGGCCGACAGGAAGGTGCCGAGCGCCACCAGCACCACGCGGCGGCCCGCCCGCCGCAGCCGGCGCAGCTCCGTCTCCCAGAACGGGCCCGGTCCGGCCGGGTCGGCCCGCGTGCAGTGCCCGCTGAACACGTACCGCGGGTCCCGCGCCGGTCCGGGCAGCCAGTCCAGCCGCGGATAGTTCAGGACCACGGCGTGCGGGGAACTCAGGGAGAACGCCCGGCCGGGCGCGGGCCGGTGCGGGGTGTGGCGCGCGGCGAACGCGGCGAACAGCGCGGTGAAGGCGATGTCGTTGGCCCGGGCCTCCCGGTGCAGCGCGAGGAGGTCCGCCGCGGCGGGCCGTACCGCCCGCGGCCAGGCGTACGGCACCCCGAACAGGGCGCCCGCGGAGTGCGTGAGGTAGCTGGGGTGTCCCGGGCAGAACGTCGCGTACGGCAGGCCGAGGCAGTGCAGCGCGAGCGTCACCGCGTAGCTCAGCTGGTCGACCACGTACCAGTCGGCGGGCCACCGGGCGTGCAGTGCGCGCAGCTCCGACAGGACGCGATCGGGTTCCGCCAGCATGTCGGCCCGGCGGTGCCGGGCCTGGGCGAGGAGCGCGGGAACGGCGCCCGCGCGGGTGGCGTCGAGGAACTCCTCCAGGCGTGCCGCCTCCTCGCGGCCCTGTTCCGTGCGCCGGGCGATGCCCGTGTTCGCGTTGCGGGTGACCGTCAGCGGGGTGAAGGCCACGCCCGCGGCCCCGGCCAGGGGCGCGAACGCCTCGGCGCAGGCGAAGCGCACCTCGGCGCCCGCGGCCCGCAGTTCGCCGGCCAGCACGGACAGGGGTTGCGCGTGGGACCGGAAGGGGGGTGCGATCACGTGGACGCGGGGGATGTGGGGCTCACTTCTGTCGGTCGGGACCGGGCGCGCGGCCCGGGGGACGCCGCGGACCCCGGGCGCGCGACGTTGGGCTTTCGGCGTGGGGTTCTCGGTTGCTCTTCCGCCGTACGGCCCGATGCGGAGGCGGTGCACGGCGAAGACGACAGGACGGTGACGACACCCCGGCTCCCGCCGGAACCCGCCGCCGTTCACGCCGCGGGCACGGGCCCCGGGGCCGGGGCCGTGCCCGGCGCCGGAGGGACGTCCGCATCCGAAGCCGCGGGACCGGCGGAAGGACGGGTGACCCTCCACCCGAGCGAGAGAGCAGGGCCCCGTGGACGCAGCCACCCCGCACGATCGGCCCGATCCCTTCGTCTCGGTCCGCCGCGCGTTCTGGGCGCCGCCCGGCGCCTCCCGGGGGCTCACGCTCCCGTCCGGGGCGCTGGCCCCCTTCCTGCGGGCCGAGTACCTCCCCTCCGCGCAGCGGGGCGCGCTCCGCGACCCCGTCGACCACCGGCTCGCCCGCCTGCGTCGCGCCCTGCGCCTGGGCCTGGCCACCGCCCCGGAGGAACTCCTCGCCGCCGCCCGGTACGGGGACGGGCGTACACGCGGCACGGTCGCCGAGGCGTGGCCGGGCTCCCTGCTCCGGTACGGAGCCGGCCGGGCCCGCCGCGCCCTGGGCGAGGAACTGCCGCGCTGTACGGACCCCCGGACCGCCGCGTTCCTGCTGGACCTGGCCACCGCGGGCCGGCTGCGGCCCCTGGACGCCACGCACTGGACGCGGCTGCGGCACCGGGAGCCCTTCGCCTCGCGCCCCGCCCGGCACGCCCTGTGGCGGCACTTCGCGGGGCACCCCCGCGGCCGCGGTCTGCTGCCCGCGCCGGAGACGGCCGCCGACCCGTACGAACGGCTCCTGCTCGCCGCCGCGTCGGGCGCGCGACTGCTCGACGCCCCGCTGATCCCCGCGGGCGGCGGGCTCCTGATCGTCCAGTCCATGCTCCTCGGCGCCATGGACAGCCCGGGCGAAGGGGCCAGCGGCGGTCTCGGGGTGCTGCTGGGGAGCCTGGGCGACGCGCTGGCGGGCACCGCCCCCGTCGACGGGGTGATCACCCTGGTGACCGCCGGGGGCCCGGCCCTGGACCGGGAGGCGGAACTCCTGCGCCCGCGCGGCCCCGGACACTGGACCCTGAGCCTGCCCGTCGACAGCGGCGGCGAGGGCACGACGGCGGGCGCCGCGGACGCCGCCGGCGCGGTCACGTGGTGGACGGGACGGCTCCTGGGCGAGCTGGAGCGCAGGCCGGACCTGGTGCACGTCCGGTACGCCGACGACGGCTCCCTCGCCGTCGCGGAAGCCGCCCGGCGGCTGGGGGCGCGCCTGGTCTTCACGGCCACCCCGGACCCGCACCGCCGGGTGAGCGAGCGTCACGCGGGCGACCGGGCCCGTACGGCGGCCGACCGGGAGGAACTGCGCCAGGACCTGCACCGCGTCTTCGCGGCCGACCGGCTCGTCGAGCGGGCCGACGAGGTCGTGGGGATCCCCGGCCCCGGCGGCACGGCCGAGCTGGTCCGTCACTTCCCGCAGCTGGCGGACGTACGGGACGGCAGGGGGCCCGCCGCACCGCCGGAGGGCATCACCGCCCACCGGCCCCTGCCCGACGAGCACCCGCGCGGCGAACGCCTGCTGGAGCGGCTCTTCAGCACCGGGGACCGGCCGGCGGCCCTGGACCCGGCGGCCCGGGGACTGCCGCTCCTGCTGACCGTCGGCCGACTGCACCCGCTCAAGCAGCAGCACGTGCTGGTCCGCGCCTGGATCGAATCCGGGCTCCACCTGCGCTCCGCGCTGGTCGTCGTCGGCGGATCGGCCCGCGCCGACACCGCGGACGCGGCGGAACGCGAGGTGCGCACCGCCATCGCGGGTCTGTGCGCGGCCCATCCCGAGGCCGCCGCACGCCTCGCCCTGGTCCCCGCCCTGCCCAACGCCGACGTGCGCTGCCTGGAACGCGCCCTGGCCCGCTCCGGACGCACCGGCCGGGCCCACTACATCTGCCCCAGCGCGAAGGAGGAGTTCGGCATCGCGGTCCTCGAGGCCATGGACGCGGGCCTGCCCGTCGCTGCGACGGGCCGCGGGGGCGTACCGCACTACCTCCGGGACACGGTCAACGGCCTGCTCCTGGACACGTCCTCGGCTTCGCGGCTGGCGCGGGGGGTGGAAAGGCTGCTCGCGCTGCCGGACGCCGCCGTCGCCGCGATGACGGAACGGGCCGCCGAGACCGTCCGGGGCGACTACTCCATCGAGGCGGCCGCCTCGGCCTTCGCCTCGGTCTACGCCGGGCTGGCCCGCGGGGCGGAACGCACGTGCCTCCCGGCCTGAGGCCGGGAGGCACGCGCGTGAGACCGGACGGCTACCAGTAGTGACGCCTCCCGCCGACCGCGTGACCGACGGACCCCATGATCCACAGGACGGCACCGATGACCACCAGGATGATGCCGAGGGTCCAGAGGATGGAGATGCCGAGGAGCCAGCCGATGATCAACAGGACGATTCCGAGTGCGATCATGTTTTTCTCCTATTCTCGCGATCGGCTTCTGCCCCGTCCCGGCGACGCCATGCCTGCCCGGGGCCGCCAGCCGGAATCGGGGCAGCGGCGCCGCCCGAACGGCCCTGTGGCCTTCACGCGCCCGGGCGAAGCGCTGCACGAACGCTGCGTGCGGCGCGCGCTCCCCGGGGGTTCTCATACTGGAAGGCGGGGGCATGCGACGCGGGGGGCACAGGAGGGCACCATGAGCGCACACCTGGTTCCGCCGGAGGAGACGCCCCCGGCGGAGGGCTCCATCGCCGAGGCCCACCCCGAGCGGCCCGACGGGGGCCTGTGGGAGCACCCCCGGTTCCTGCTGGCGCTCATCGTGCTCGGCGCCGTCCTCTTCGCCGGCTTCTTCGCGGCCCGCATCGCCGGATTCTGAGCTGACCCGACCGGGGTCACCGGCCGGAGCGGGTCGGGGGCGCGTCAGCGCACCGCGTCGCGCAGGCGGCCCAGGGCGCCCGTACACGTCGATACCCGGAGGACTCCGTTCCGACCGCCACACGACCGCAGCACGCCCGCATCATTCCGCGCCGCTCCCCGGCCGGCCGGACTTCGGGGTCCGCAGGGCGAGGGCCGCGCAGTGACCCTCCGGGACCAGGACATCGGACAGGGTCCAGCCGGGCAGCGGGGCCGGGACGGGGCCCGAGCCGACGTAGTCCGCGGCGGGGTTCTCCGACAGACCGACCCCCAGGCCCTTGAGGTATGCCTCCTTGCGGGTCCACACCCGGGTGAAGGCGGGCGAGCGCTCCCCGGCCGGGAGGACCGCCAGTTCGGCGGCCTCCCGCGGGTGCAGTACGTCCGACAGCTCCGGAATCGTGCGCGAGGCCACCAGTTCCTCCACGTCCACCCCGACCGGGGCGTCCGCGAACGCCAGCAGGCTGATCCCGGCGCAGTGCGAGAGCGAGAAGTGCAGCGCGCCGCCCGGGAGTACGGGCCGCCCGTGCGGCTCGTCGCAGTGGGCGCAGGGGGCCCGCTCGACGGTGACCTCGCGCGGGGCGAGGCCCAGGTACGCGCCGAGCAGCCGCCGCAGCGCGACGTGCGCGCAGACGTACGAGTCGCGGTCGGCCGCCCGTACGAACTCGGCGGCGCGCGCCAGCTCCTGCGCGTCCAGCGTGCCCGGGGCGTGCCGGGCGGCGTGCACCCGATAGCCGGTGGTGTCCACGAGCCACAGCTGCGGGCTCGCGGCCACCAGGACGGCCCGGGCCGGTCCCGGGTCCGACAGCCTTTCCGGCAGCAGGAGTTGCCGTGTGACCAGTGCCATCGGGTCCTCCTCAGACGGCCGCGGGGACGGGGAGCTGCTCCACCGGCGCCGGCTCCTCGGCCCGCGCGGGGTGGCGCAGGGCAATGACCGCCGCCAGCGGCGAGACGAAGGCGATGGCACCGCACAGCAGCCAGGTGGTCTGGACACCCAGGACCAGGGAGAGCGAGCTGAACACGGCGATGGAGATGGGGGCGGTGCCGATGCCGGCCAGGGAGAGGGTCGACATCGCCGCGCCCATCCGGTCCTCGGGGGCGGACTGCTGGTACAGGGTGACGATGGCGGGCCCGTTGAGCCCGGACAGCAGACCGACCCCGGCGGCGACGGCGGTGAGGGAGGTCACGGACGGCATCAGGGCCATCACCAGGATGCCCGCGGCGAGGCCGACCCCGGTGACGACGAGGCGTACGAACATGGGGATGCGGTGCGCCATCGCGGCGCCGACGGCACTGGAGCCGAGGGCGCCCACGCTGAACGCGGCCAGCACGATGCCGACGGCGCCCACGCCCCAGCCGCGTTCGGAGACCAGCAGCGGCAGCGCCACCTCGGCCGGCCAGCTGAAGGCCAGGTCCAGGCAGAGGGCGGCGATGAACATCCAGCGCAGCCGGGGGTTGCGGGCCAGCAGACGGAACCCGTCGCCCGACCGCTTGACCAGGGAGACGCCGGGCTCCGGCTTCGGGCGGACGAAGCCGTGGGTGACGTGCAGCAGGCAGCCGAGCCAGATCGCGCCGGTGACGGCGCCGGCCACCATGGCCAGCCACAGTTCGCCGACGGTGATCAGGAAGGCTCCGGCCGGGGCGCCGAGGATGGGGGCGACGCGCAGGACCATGGCGTAGAGGGAGTTCGCGCGGGCCAGCTGGTCGCCGCGGGCGAACATCGGCAGCAGGACGCCCGAGGCGGGTCCGGCCAGCCCGAGGAGCACGCCCTCGATCAGGGCGATCACCACCAGCGGCCACAGTTGCTGCGTACCGGCGGTGACGACGGCTCCGACGGCGAGCAGGACGACGCGGGCGGCCGTGGTCCGCAGGAGGACGAAGCGCGGCCCGAGGGTGTCGGCCACCGCCCCCCCGAAGATCAGCATGAGGGCGCGGGGCACGGTCGCCGCGAGCATCAGCAGGGTGACCGCGCGGGTGCCGCCGAGTTCGACGGCGGTCCAGTTCATGGCGATGAGCAGGGCGAAGCTGCCGAGCTGGACGGCGGCCTGGCCGCCGACGAGGGAGCCGACCCGGCCCCACTGGACCGGCGCCGATGCCTGCGGCCGCGGGGCCTGCGGTTGTTCGGCCTGCTGTGCGGGGGTGTCCATGGTGCACCTGTTCTCTGCGAGGGGTGAAGGACGGAGGGGTGAGGAGGCGAGGCGAGGGGTGAGGAGTGAGGAGTGAGTAGGCGGGGGGTGGTTCAGCCGCGGTGGGGGCCGGCCAGGGCGGCGGCGACGGCCCGGCGGGCGGCGCGCGCCAGGTCCGAGCTCCGGGGTGCGGAGCCGGTGGTGCGCAGTTCCAGACGGCCGCCGAGGTGGCCGAGGCCGGCCGAGCCGAGGGCGCGGTACGCGGCCGTGGCCGCCACGTCGGCGGAGCCGGCTCCGGGAACGGGGCCCACGGTGACCCCCGGGACCTCCGAGAGCCGGAACCGTCCGCGCACGCAGGCAACGCGCCCCCGGCGCCCGCCCGGCCCGCGCCGACCGACCCGGAGCCCGACCCGGCGCCCGGTACCGCGCCGGGCGGCCCACGGCCCGCCCGGCCCGCCCGGAACGGCCGACGGGGCTCCGCCCGCCCCCGGGCCGGGCCGTCCCGCGGCGGGCCGCCGGGTGAGGGCGTGGCCGCCGCGGGCGGGGCGGGGGGCGTTCATGCCGGGTTCCCGAGGGGGACCGCCGGGGGTGTGGCGTGGACCGGTGCGTCCGGGGACCACAGGTCCTCGGGGCCGAGGTCGGCGACGCGGTACTTCCCGACCGCGCTGACCAGCAGGCGCAGTTCCAGCGCCAGGGCCTCCGCCAGCCGGACCAGGCCCGCCTCGCCGTCCTCGTCCACCGCCAGCAGCGCCGCCCGGCCCAGGCCCACCGCCGTCGCGCCGAGCGCGAGCGCCCGTACCGCGCGGCCGCCCTCCCAGATCCGCCCGGTCGCGAGGAGGTCGCCGCCCGGCCGGCCGATCCGGCGCAGGCACTCCCCGAGCGGCAGTCCGACCTGGTCCAGGAACACCTTCGGCGCCCAGCCGGTGCCGCCCTCGGCGCCGTCCACGGTGACCGCGTCGGCGCCCGCCGCCCACGCGGTCGCGGCGGCCCGCGCGATGTCCCGGCCCGGGTGGAACTTCACCCAGGTGCGGGCCAGCGGGAAGTTGTTCCGCATGAACCGGAGCTGCTGGCGGACGATCTCCTCGGTGAAGGTGCCCGGCGTCGCGCAGCGCAACCGCCGGCCCGCCCCGTCGCCCAGCAGGTCCCGTACGGCGAACCGCCCGGCCAGGCGGTCCGCTTCGGCCGAGCCCACCACCGTCATCCCGCCGAGCCCGGGCTTGGCGCCCTGGCCGACCTTCAGCTCGAAGCCGAGCCGGCCCGAGTCCCGCAGTGCCCGGGTCCCCGGGTCGCTGTAGAGGAGGTTCCACACCTCGGAGTCGGCGTCCTCGGTGGACTGCTGGACCACGACGCCGCCGGTCCCGTCCGGCGCGGCCTCCGCGTACGCCGCCACGCGCTCCAGCAGTGCCGAGCGGGAGGCCCCGTCCGCGCCGCCCCGGGCGTACCCGTGCACCGGCACCATGTTCTCGCCGATCACCATCGGGATGCCGAGCCTGGCCGCCTGACGGCCGGCCGCCACCCCGAGGTCCCCGCTGCCGGCCCGGGTCGACCCGAACGCCGAGAGGTACAGCGGGAGCCGGGCCGCGAAGCCGCCGACCGAGGTGTGCAGGTCCACGTCCTCGTACGAGGGCTCGCGGCCCAGGTCGATCAGCTTCTCCAGCCGCCGCGGCATGAAGACCGGCGGCGCGATCCGCAACGCGTCCAGCGCGTCGGGTGCGTCCAGCGCGTCGGGCGCGTCCGCGCCACCGGCCGGTCCCCGCCCGCCGCCCGCCCCGAACAGCTCCGCCCCGTAGGCGTCCGCCGCCGGGAACACCTCGGCCGTGCCCGCCCGGGCCCGGGCCCGTACCGCCCGCTCCGGGAAGCCCGGCGCACCCAGCCCGCTCACGGCGCGATCACCCCCGGCAGCTTCGGGTAGGCGCTGACCTGCCAGAGCGCGTCCAGCCCGGTCAGGAACCGGACGAGGCGCTGCAGGCCCATCCCGAAGCCGGCGCTGGGCTCGATGCCCTCGCGGGCCATCTCCAAATACCAGGCGTACTTCGCCGGGTTCTCCCCGCTCTCCCGCATCCGGGTCACGATCGTGGCGTAGCCGGACTCGCGCTCGCTGCCGCTGACCAGCTCGCCGAAGCCGCCGTGCGCGATCAGGTCGAAGTTGCGCAGCACACCGGGGCGTTGCGGGTCCTCGCGGTCGTAGAAGCCGCGCGATCCCTTGGGGTAGTCGTTGATGAAGAACGGCCGGTCGGCCTCCAGGGAGAGGACCTTCTCGCCCGCCCAGTCGATCTCCGCGTCCGGGCTCTGCGGATGGCCCTGCCCGACGAGCCGCGCCACCGCCTCCTCGTGCGTGCAGGAGTCGAACTTCCCCGACCGCAGCTCCGCGAAGTCCAGTTCGTCGCGGCCCAGTTCGCGCAGTACCTCGGGCACGGCCGTCCACACGTGGTCCACCACGCTGGTCAGCAGACCGGCCGCCAGCTCCTGGACGTCGGCGCGGCTGCCGCCGGCCAGCTCCACGTCGATCTGGTGGAACTCCACCAGGTGCCGGCCGGTCGCCGCGGTCTCCGGCGGCTCCACCCGGACGTTCGGGGCGATGTAGAAGAGCCGCGGAAAGCCCTGCAACGACGCCTGCTTGTAGAGGATGGCGCTCGTCATCAGCTTGTACGGCTGCCCGTAGTAGTCGACGTCCAGCGCCTTGGCGCCGCGTCCGCCCGGGTCGGTGACCGGGCCCACCAGCGGCGGCAGCAGCTCCACGAAGCCCTCGCCGCGCAGGAACCGCCGCGCGGCGTGGAGGGCTTCCTGCTGGACGAGCATCGCGGACCGCAGCTGCGGCGAGCGCAGGTGGGCGGCCAGCGGGGGAGGGGTCGGGAGGTCCATGTCGGCTCCTGTTCGTCTGGGGATCGGTCGAGTTCGGTCGGGCAGGGAGCGGCCCGGTGGCAGGTGCGCGGAGCCGTTCACGCCGGACCGCGCGCGCCGGCGGATCCGGCGGCAGCGCCGGCGGGCTCGGCTTCGGTTCTGGTATCGGTTCCGGTTTCGGTTTCGGTACGGGACGCGGTGTCGGCCCCGTCGTCGTAGCGCCGGGCCACCCGGCCCAGGGCGGCCAGCAGCCCGTCCGAGGTCATCGACCGCACGGGCGCCAGCGTCCGCCCGCCCGGGGGCGCGTACGGGGCCACCGGCATCGCCCCGGTCTGCGACCACCGCAGCCGCCCGGCCGCGTCGACGAAGCTGCGCGAGCGCCCCGCGTTGTCCGGGTGCAGGCAGTACGGGACGTCCAGCACGCCCCGGGCGAACGCGGTCCGCAGGGCCCGGCCGAGGTCCTCGCCCAGCTCCAGCACGGCTTCCACGAAGGCCCGCGCCTCGCGGTACACCTCACTGTCCGCCGGCCGCGCCGGTTCCCGCGCCGGGGCCGTGAGCGCCGCGGTGGCCGCGGCTGTTTCCAGCGCCCGTACGTTCTCCAGCACCGTCGGGATCCGGTGGGCCTCGGCCGCGGTCTTCACGATCAGCCGCTGCGCCCCGGCCGACACGGCGAGCCGCGCCGAGCCCTCCAGCAGCCGGGTGGCCCCGCGCTCGGTGTGCGGGAAGACCCCCATGTAGGTGTAGAGCACGACGTGCCGGTCCACGTCCGGCGGCAGGAACTCGCCGGCCAGCCGGCGCAGCGCCCGTACGGCCTCCGCGTCCTGCGCGGGATCGGTCTGCTGGGCGTAGCTGAGGGACACGCTGCGGATGCCGTGCCGGACGAAGAACATCCCCTCCAGCAGGCTGATCGCCACCAGCAGCCCGGGCGGGCAGAGCTGGCCGAGCATGCAGCCGCCGAAGCTCTCCAGGTGCGGGACGCGCGCCGCGGGCACCAGGGTGGCCAGCAGCTCGCAGCAGCGCGCCCAGTTGTCCACGGACTCGGCGAGCGGGGTCCGCCCGTAGGGCAGGCAGTACGAGACCGGTCCGCCCTCGGTGGCGTCCAGCCCGGCGGCGGCCAGCGCCCGGACGATCGCCTCGGGCCGGGAGGACCCGTGCCGCACCTGGACGGGGAACCCGGCGTCCAGCACGCCCGCCAGCAGACCACGGGTCAGTTCTGCGGAGTGGGTGGCGATCGGATAGCCGTTGAGCGGGGTGCCCTCGGCGAGGGCGGCGCGCGCGGCGGCGTGGTCCCCGACGCGGGTGTAGCTGTCGATGGTCAGGGTGCCGACGGTGGTGGCCACGGCGGACTTCGTGCGCTCCAGCCCCGCCCGCATCCGGCGCGGATCGCCGAAGCCCATGCGGGGCTGTACGACGAGCTGCCCGGAAGCGGCGGCGGCGGCGACGAACGCGCCGAACGACGGGAAGGGCGGTGGTACGGGCAGGGGGGCCACGTTCGGTGCGGCGAGCGTGGCGGCGGTCATGCGACGGCCCGGGCGGCGGCAGCGGCGTCGAGCGAGGTGAGGAAGGTCCGCAGCGCGTTGACGTCGCCGTCGTCGAAGACGGCGTCGCAGCCGGCGTCGAGGAGGCGACGGCGCTGCTCGGGGTCGGCCGTGCCGGCCACGCCGAGCTTGCCGCCGATGACGACGGGGAGGGTGAAGCCGGCCCCGCGCAGCGCGCGCACGGCACTGAGACCGTCCCGGTAGCCGTGCCCGTTCACACTGCTGATGACCACGAGACCGGGCTTCCCGGCCGCGCAGGCGCCGGTGAGCAGCTCGTCCGTGACACAGGGACCCAGATTGCGGACCGGGTGCCCGAGCTCCTCCAGGAGCAGCTGAAGATAGACGAGATTCCAGGTGTGGGAATCCGAGGCCGTACCCGTCAGCAAGATGTTCACATTCCTTCTTCGCATACGGATCAATATAGAAAGCCGCGCACCCGGCAAGGGGCAGTCGGACCGGCAGGATGGCGGAATGAGGAAGGGAGTCGATCCGGGCCTTCCGGGAATGCGGAAGAGCCGCGCCCCGCACTGCGGGGCACGGCTCTCACGGTGGAAGCGGAACGGTCAGGCGTATTGGCTCACCAGGCTCTTCGGGCGGATGTCCGTCCAGTTCAGCTCCACGAAGGCGAGGGCGTCCGCGCGCGTTCCCACACCCCAGACCGTGTCCCAGCCTGCGGGGACCTCGGCGAAGTCGGGCCACAGGGCGTGCTGCCCCTCGGCGTTGACCACGACGCGGAACGTGCCCTCGGTGTCGTCGAAAGGATTGGTCATGACAGGCTCCTCAATTTATCGGAAAGAATACGGCCGATTCGGGAAAGCGGTTCGGGTTCGCCCATTCTGGTGTGCGGGACCCCGATGAGGTGATTCTCCACGCGGCCTTCCACATAGGGAATCCAGTGCTGCGCGAGGATGTTCTCCGTTTCCCCGTCCTCCAGTGCCGCCAGGAAAAGCATGTCGGTGGCGACCGGACGCGGGGAGTAGAGGTTCATGATTTCGGCGTGGTTGATGGAGGCGCCGATCACGGAGCGGATCTCGGCGTCCGAGAACGCCCCGAGCACCGGGTCCTTCAGCCGTACCAGGCCGATCAGCGCGTCCACGTCGAACGGCGCGTCGGCCGGCCCGTCCGCGGCGTCGCCGACCAGCATGTCCCGCTTCTGCGCCGGGGTCATCCGGCGCCGCACCGGCTCGGCGGGCAGCAGGTGCACGTCCATCATGGCCAGCAGGTCGGTGCGTTCCCCCAGCTCCGCCAGCCGTACGGCCAGCGCGTGGGCGACCGTGCCGCCGAAGGACCAGCCCAGGAAGCGGTACGGGCCGTGCGGCTGGACCTCGCGGATCAGCGGCAGGTAGTCCGCGACCATCTCCTCGACCGACCCGGGGGAGTGGCCCAGCTCGCTCAGCGCCCGGGCCTGGATCGCGTACAGCGGCTGGTCCGGCCCCAGGTGCTGGGCCAGGCCGGCGTACGGCCAGCCCACGCCCGTTCCGGGGTGCACGCAGAACAGCGGTGGCCGCGATCCGCGGGTGCTCAGCGGCAGCAGCACCCCCATCGGGTCGAAGCCGGTCGGCTCGTCGCCCAGCAGCCCCGCCACCGTCGGGGTGCGGAACAGGTCGCGGACCCCGCGCTCCAGGCCCAGTACGGTCCGCATCCGGCTGACCAGGCGCACCCCGAGCAGCGAATGCCCGCCCAGGCCGAAGAAGTTGTCGTCGATGCCGACCCCTTCCACGCCCAGGACCTCCGCGAACAGCCCGCACAGGACCTCCTCACGCGGAGTGCGCGGGGGCCGGCCCGAGGGGCGTACGGCGACGGCGGGCGCCGGCAGGGCCTTGCGGTCCGGTTTGCCGTTCACCGTCAGCGGGATCGTGTCCAGCAGCACCGCCGCCGACGGCACCATGTGCTCGGGCAGTTCGCCCACCGCCCAGCGCAGCAGCTCCTCGCCGGTCAGGCCGTGGCCGGCGCGCGGTACGGCGTACGCGACGAGCCGCTTGCCGCCCGGGCCGTCCTCGAAGACGACCACCGCGACCTGCCCGACGCCCGGATGGCGGGCGAGGGTCTCCTCGATCTCCCCGGGCTCGATCCGGAAGCCGCGCAGCTTGATCTGGCCGTCGGCCCGCCCGATGAAGCGCAGTTCGCCCTCCGGCGTCCAGTGCACCAGGTCGCCGGTGCGGTACATCCGGCCGCCGTCCGCGCCGAACGGGTCGGCGACGAACCGCTCGGCGGTCAGCCCCGGCCGGCCGAGGTAGCCGCGCGCCACCTGCGTCCCCGCGATGTACATCTCGCCGGCCACTCCGATCGGCACCGGCCGCAGCCGCGCGTCCAGGACGTGGACCCGGGTGTTGTCCAGCGCCGCGCCCAGGTAGACGCCGGGGAGGGTGCGCTGCCCCACGGGGATGCGCTGCTGGTGGGAGGCGAACGTGGTCTCGGTGGGCCCGTAGGAGTGCACGAGGACCGTGTCGGGGCAGTGGTCCAGGACCCGTTGGAGGGCGCTGGGGGAGGCGACGTCACCGCCGGTCCACACCTCGTCGAGGAGTTTGAGGGTGTCCAGGCCCTCGTCGGCCATGATGTGGAACAGGCCCATGGTGAAGTAGGCGGCGCTGACGTCGTAGGTGCGGATGGTGTGGTCCAGCTCGGCGACGTCGGTCCCGTCGCCCGGGGCGATGACCAACTGGCCGCCGTTCAGCAGCGGAACCCACAGCTCGTACGTCGAGGCGTCGAAACCGATCGCCGAATGGACCAGCATCCGGCGGTGGTTGGCCCGGCTCCAGCAGCGGTCCGTGACCAGCTCCACCACGTTGCGGTGGGTGACGCCCACCCCCTTGGGCCGGCCGGTGGAGCCGGAGGTGAACATCACGTACGTCAGGGCGTCCTCGCCGACGGCGATACCCGGATCCGAGGGGTCGGGCCGCGCCCCGCCCGTCTCCGGCGCGTCCACGGCCAGCACCCGGACCCCGGACGCCTCCTCCCGGCGCACCGCCTCCTTGCCGAGGTGCGCCCCTGTCGTCAGCAGGACCTCGGCCGCCACGTCCTCCATGATCATGCGGACCCGGGTGTCGGGCAGCCGCGGATCCAGCGGCACGTAGGCGGCCCCGCACTTGAGCACCGCGAGCACGGACACCAGCAGGTGCGGGGTCCGGTCCATCAGGACGCCGACCGCCGCGTCCCGGCCCACGCCCACCGCGAGCAGCCGGTGGGCGAGGGCGTTGGCCCGGGCGTCCAGCGCCGCGTAGGTGAGCGTCTCCTCCTCGTACGACACGGCGGTCCGGTCCGGGGTGCGGCGGGCCTGCGCGGCGAACCGCTCGTGCACCAGCCCGCACCCGGCCCGCGGGGTCGCCGTGTCGTTGTACTCGCTCACCAGGCGGAACTCCTCCTCCGCGGAGAGGAGCCGGATGTCCCCGATGCGCTGCCCGGGGTCCTCGGCCACCGCCCGCAGCGTCCGCGCCAGGTGCGCGGCCAGCTGGGCCGCGGTCGCCGCGTCGTAGAGGTCCGTCGCGTACTCCAGTACGCCGGCCAGCCCGGCCGGGGCCCCGTCGGCGGTCCGCGACTCGCGCAGGGACACGGTCAGGTCGAACTTGGTGAACCCCGACGCCGACCCGAGCGGGGTTCCGGCCAGGGCCGACCCCGGCGGGGTCCGCGGCTCGGCCGGGTGCACCTGGACCACGGCCTGGACCAGCGGGTGGTGGGCGGTGGAGCGCACCGGGTTCAGCTGCTCCACGACCAGGTCGAAGGGGAGGTCCTGGTGGGCGTACGCGGCGAGGTCACTCTCCCGCACCCGCAGCAGGAGCTCGTCGAACCCGGGGTCCCCGGACGTGTCGCAGCGCAGGGCCAGGGTGTTGACGAAGAAGCCGACCAGGTCGTCCAGGGCCTCGTCGTCCCGCCCGGCGATCACCGTGCCCAGCGGCAGGTCGGTACCCGCGCCGTGCCGGGTCAGGGTGGCCGCGAAGGCCGCCTGAACCACCATGAACAGGGTCGCGCCGTGCTCCAGGGCCAGGCGTTCCAGCCGGGCGTGCGTGGCGGCGTCCAGGTCCAGCGGGGTCGCGGCGCCCCGGTGCGAGGCTTCGGCGGGCCGGGTACGGGCGGCGGTCGGCGCCAGCACCGGGGGCGCGTCGGCCAGCGTCCGCTTCCAGAAGGCGGTGTGTCCGGCGGCGGCCTCGCCGTCGAGGGAAGCCCGTTCCCACAGGGTGTAGTCGGTGTACTGCACGGGCAGTGGCCGCCAGTGGGGAGCACGGCCGCTCAGCCGGGCCTCGTAGGCGGCCGACAGGTCGGCCAGCAGCGGACCCGTGGACCAGCCGTCGGCGGCGATGTGGTGCACGAGCAGCACCAGCACCTGGCCGCCGACCCCGGCCGGGGCAGCGGGCCCCGCGGGGTCCGCCACGTCGATCAGCGCGGCCCGCAACGGCAGGTCCGACGCGAGGTCGAAGACGTGCCCGGCCGCCGCGTCGAGGGCCGCGTCGAGCCCCTCCGGCGGGACGGCGACCAGGTCCAGCAGCGGCCGCGCCGCGTCCAGCACCCGCTGGTGCGGCTGCCCGTCCACCGCCGGGTACACCGTCCGCAGCACCTCGTGCCGACCGGCCACGTCGGCGAGGGCGTCGGCCAGCACCGCCGGGTCCAGCGGGTGGTCCAGGCGCAGCGCGAAGGGAATGGTGTAGGAACTGCTCGGCCCCTCCAGCTGGTCGACGAACCACAGCCGTCGCTGCGCGTACGACAGCGGCACCGGATCCGGCCGCTCCGACGGCGGGACCGGCACCAGCGCGGCCCGCCCGGAACCGGCACCCTCCCGCGTCAGCCGTACGGCCAGTCCGGCCGGTGTCGGGGCGAGGAACAGGTCGCGGATGCGCGCCTCCAGGCCGAGCACGGCCCGGATCCGGTTCACCAGCCGCACGCCCATCATGGAGTGCCCGCCGACCGAGAAGAAGTTGTCGTCCGGTCCCACCCGGTCGATGCCGATGACCTCGGCGAACAGGGTGCGCAGGACGTCCTCTGCGGGGGTGCGCGGGGCGGTCGGCGCGGCCGCGGCCGCCTCGGCCGCCGCCTCGCGG
>NZ_JBEOXU010000112.1:0-21588 GCF_040296725.1 Streptomyces sp. NPDC002044 | reverse complement strand
GCTCACTGATCAGATGCCCGGGAGCAGCCCCGTCCGGCTGACGGGGCTGAACCAGGAAGAGGTCGCGCAGGCGATCGGCGTGACACGCAATGCGGTCATCAGCGGGTTGGGGCAGCTGCGGGCCGTCGGGCTGGTCGAAACGGCGCGGCGGGTGATCGTTATCAGGGACGTGGAAGCCCTGAAGCGTTGGGCGGCGGCCGACTGAGGACGGCAGCCTGTGACCCGGGACACATCCCGTGCGCCCAGCGCTGTGCACTCGGCGGAGCAGCGCGGATGGAACCTCGAAGCAGCCCGAATACGGCCACACACCGGACCATCCGTGAGGAGATCCCGCATGTCTGTACCCATGCCTGTCCCGTACGCCGAAAGCCGACCGCTCCCGCCCTACCGCGCCCTGTTCGCCGTTGACGCGAAGGACTTCACTGGCCTGCCGGCCGCTCAACACGGCCCGGTCAGCCAGCTCATTCCCCAGCTGGTGGACCAGGCCCTGGAGCGGGCCGGCCTGCACCAGTTGCGCGATGCCCAGCGTTTTCCCGCCAATACGGGGGACGGCGTCGTCTTCGGGTTCGATCCGGTGCACCTGCCCTTCGTGCTCTGGCCGTTCCTGGGCGTCCTGGACGACGTGCTCGGTTCGTACAACCGTCAAGCCGTCGGCCCGCGGATCAGGCTCCGGGCCAGCATCCACGTGGGCCCGCTGCCCGACGGGGGCGAGCCCGGGGACGGCAACGGCACGGCCCGCAACGACATGCACAGGCTCCTGGATTCGCGTCCGGTCAAGGCGATCCTCGCCGCGGCGAGCGAGGAGGTGACCCACCTCGCCGCAATCGTCTCGGAACGGGTCTATGAGGACGTAGTGCTGGGCGCCTACACGGGGCTCCACCCCGACCGGTGTGTCGAAGTGTCGGCCACCGTCGAAGGAAAGAACTTCTCGCAGCGGGCCTGGCTGTACGTTCCTTCGCCTTCCGGGAACCTCGTGCGGGCGGGCATCCAGCCGCGTGAGGAACCCGTAGGTGCGGTGCCGACGGCGCCCACCGTGGCACCGGGCAAGGGTTCCGGCACGGAGTACAGCGGAAACTCCCAGCACGTCGGTGAAGGTGCCGCAGTGATGGGAAACGTCGGTCGTGACTTCACCTTTACCGCGCCCGCGACCACGTACCGCGGTACCAACCAGCACTGGGGCAGCGGAGACAACGTTGCGGGTGACAAGCGAGCCGGCGACGGGGACCAACGGTGAACGCCGTACCCGGCCCGGCCGCCGAGCCGGATGTCCAGCCGGAGACCGACCAGCCTGATCCGTCGGTTGGCCCGAAAGAAGGTCAGCACAGTTCCCTCCGCGAGGGCCACCAACGGGTGGACAGCGGGGTTGCGCTGATGGGTAACGTCGGTGGCGACTTCACGTACCTGAACATCAGTGCGTGGAACGACGAAGCCACCGAACGAATTCTCAAGCCGCGCCTGCGCGAGGGGCCTTATCCGGCGGAAGAGGTGCGCGGCTGGCTATACGGATTCGTCGAACCGCCGTCGCACGCGCGCTGCCGGAAGGCGCTGGACAGCCGGATCGTGCTGCTCAGGGCGAGGGCCGGAACGGGCGCTAGTACGGCGGCCTTCGCCCTTCTCGCCGAAAGGCACGGCGAGGGCGGTGTAACGGGCCTGGACGCGATGGCGGATCTATCTGCGTGGCGGCCAAAGGCCGGCCGCGGGTACCTTCTACAGGGTTTACCGGCGGCATCCGCCAGCTCTCTCGACGGCGTGCGGCTGGCGGGCCTGGCCGAGGCCTTGCAGGGTGCCGGGGCGCACCTGATAGTCACCATGGCGCAGGATGCCCGGTTGCCGTCAGACACGAGCCGGTGGGAAGAGATGCATGCCGCGCCCGGACCGCACGAGGTCGCGGAGAGGCGACTACGGCTCGTGGCCGCTGAAGGGAGGCTCGACAACTCACAACTGGATTCCGCTCTGGGGCACCTGGCCTCCCCCGAGTTCACCGAGTACCTCTCGACGCATCCGCTGCCGGGCGACGCAGTCGACCTATCGGACGGGTTGCGGCAGTGTGCGGAGACCTCGGCACCGACAGGGTCCGTGCTCGAGGATCTCCTGACCGGCACCGAGGATGCTGCTCGGTCCGCGCTCGCAAAGGCCCGGCACAGCGCCGACGCTGTCTCCTTGATGGCGGCCGTCGCTCTGCTCCCGGGACAGGACCGCACGGTGATCGAGCAGTTCGCCACAGCAATGCGCCCCTTGCTCGGTGCGCGTGCTACCAAGACGGGACAGAACGAGTCGCCGGAGGAACAGTCGCCGGATGTCCTAGGCCCCTCGTTCGAGGACCGGCTCGAAGCCATCGGCGCGCGCCCGCTGGCACCTCGTAGCTCGCCCGCCGACCGGTATCGCTACCCCGTGCAGCCGATCGTCTTCTCCGGCAGGCACCGCTCTGCGACACTCCTGCGCCATCTGTGGCTGGACTTCGAGGGCATGCCAGACGCGCTGTGGGGAGCGCTGGAGCAGCTGCGCTATCAGCCGGGCCTGGATGTGGCCGCCGGAGAGGCGATCGGTCGGGTGCTCGCACATGCCACCGGCCCCGGCGCCCTGACTCAGCTGCACCGCTTCGCCTCCTCGGGCGACCGCTGGCGTCGGCGTCTGGTCGGAGTCGCGCTGGGAGAGATCGTCCAGCACCCCCTGGTGTCCGGTGCGGTCAAGGAGCAGATGCGCCGGTGGAGCCGGTCATCTACCGTTCTCCGCTGCACGGTCGCCGAGACATGTGCGGGTAGCTACGGTCTCGCCCGGCCGGCCGCGGCCCTCAAACTCCTGGACACCGTCCTCGACGGCTCCTCCCCGGAGTTGGACGCGAAACTGCGTTCCGCCGTCTCCTTCGCGCTGGGCGCCCTCCTCACCGAGGAGGCGAACCACATCGAGGTCCTGGAGACGGTGACGAGGTGGCTGGAAGCCGGCCGGGGAACCCCCCGTCATTCGCTGGCGGTGCACGTGATCCACTCCATGTCGCTCTCGACGTTCCCCCAGCCGGGCACACCGGGTGCCGTCCGTATGAGTCTGGCCCGGACTCTGGAACGCCACCCCGCGCAGGGCTTCGCACTCGTCGTGCTGGGTCTCGACGACCCGGCCACGTACGACGTGGTGGCCCAAGGACTTGGGCGGGTCGAAGCCGACCCCGACATGTTCCAGAGGACGGCCTTCGACCACTTGCTGAGCGAGCTCTCCCGTACCGCTCGCCAGCGGCGGGGAGTCATCCGTTTCCTACTGGGGCGCCACCGAGATCACACGAACGCATCGCGAAGGAGGAGTGCGTCATGAGCAGGCCACTGCTTACGCCAGTCAGGTCTTCACCCGTTCGGCAACTGCTGCGGCAACGGTTCGGATCGTCGTCAGATCGTGCGCTCGTCTTCCTCTCGGATCGGGAAGGGGACCGCCTCGAGCCACCCCGAGGTGGAGACATCTGGGGATACCCCCGAGCGTCGATCGGGGCGGCCTTCCGAAGGGAGTTCGACTCGATCGAGTGGGTCTCGCTGGCAGAACGCCGGACCGTGGTGGAGGTGCCACGCCGGGGTCCTGCGACATCAACGCCTTCGCGAGCACGCTACGAAGTCGCCTGGATCGTCAGCAATCCGGTGGTCGCGGCACGCAGCGGCCTGACGGAGGATGCCGCGCGCCGGCTGATCGACCAGGCCATCCGTGGAAGTGCAGGACTGCGGGGTGTTTCTGATCCCCTTCGACGGCCGCCGACCCTGTACGGGACCGCTCAGGTCGAGCCCCCCGGTCAGCCGATGAGCATCGACGGGACGGGCCTGACCTACTGGTTCCTGGACCCCCCAGCCAGCCTTCTACCGGCTTCGAGCCATCCTGCCGAGCTCCTCCTTCCACCGGGCTTCGGCGAGGCCCACCGCGAGGCGTACCGCTTCTACCGTGAGGTGGTGGCCGGCGGGCCGGTTGGTCTGGCGGCGCTCTGGCTGCTCCACCATCCCGACCAGGCCAGGGAGGTGCTCGACTGGACGGTCGCACACGACAAGCTGCTCACCGAGCGGGACGGATGGGAGCGGACGCTGGCCGCAACGCTCCAGGGACTGACGAAGGAGGACCGGGGCTTCGTCGGGGTGAACCTGGCGCGCCTCCTCAGCGAAGTCGGCGTACCCCAGGGCGATGAGGTCTTGCGCAGGATGGGTGACGCGGGTGTACCGCACAGCGGCATGAACGGCTTCCACGGAGGGGCGCCGTGATGTGGGCTCTACCGTCTCGCCTCGCCCATTTGAGAACCCGGCCTGAAGGCCCTGCCTGGGACACAGACCACGTGGTCGTTCTATCGCGAGAACTCATCGCGCAGAACTATTTGGAGATTGGCCGGGCTGACGGCAAGGCAGCCATTCTTCTGGCTACTGGGGGAACACTCTTCGGGCTCCTTCTCGTACGGCGTCCCCTCGATGTCTTGTGGGCCGTCCCTTTGTGGTGGACGGCAGCGGCCACCACGACCGGGGCGTTGGTCTTCCTGCTCCTGGCTCTCGCCCCGCGGCGTGGGGCACGAGCCAGCGAGAGGCACGGCCTCCTCGCATACTACGAAGACGTGGTGCGTGCAGAGACGCGCGCCGACTTGTCGGCTGGGCTCAGGCGGGACGGCTCAGATCCCCAGCCCCGGCTACTCCGTGCGCTGAGGGAGACCAGCAGGATCGCCCGAGCCAAGAACCGCTGCGTGCGGTACGCCATTGTCATGTTGCTACCGGCGATCACCGCGGCCTTTCTGGCTGTTGCGCTCGGTCGCTGACCAGCCTTGGGTGGGAGGTCCGGTGCTGCCGTAGCCGGACCCGAAGGGCACTGTTCGGCTACGTCGTTCGGCATCGCCGTGATCGCGTTGCGGGGGGACTGTAGCGCGGTGCGCCAAGGGACTTGGCTAGGTGAGCAGAGTGGCTCTGAACGTGTTGCGAATCTCGGTCAAGGGTCCGCGGTCGCGGGTGAAGTAGACCTTGTTGGTGAGCAGGACAGCCCAGCAGCTCCGTGTTGGGCTGACCCACATGCCGGTGCCGGTGAAGCCGTAGTGGACCCAGACGTCCTCGGTGGGGTCGGTGCCGGGGGCGGGGTGCCAGAAGAGGCCGCGGGCGGGGGTGAGGTCGCCGGTGTGGAGGCGGAGCGAATCCTTGATCCAGGCCGGGCCGAAGGCTGCTTGGGTGGGGGCGAGCATGTGGCGGAGGAAGCGGGTTAGGTCGTCGAGGACCGAGAAGGTGCCGGCGATACCGCAGACGCCGTCGAGGAGGCGGGCGGAGAAGTCGTGGGCGGTGCCCTTGAGGTGGGTGCCGGTGGTCTCGTCGTACTCGGTGGGGGCGCAGCGGGCTGCCTCGGCATCGGGGAGGGGGCCGAAGCGGGTCTGCGTCATGCCCAGGGGGTTCCAGACGCGGTCGGTGGCGAGCCGGTCCAGGGGCTGGCCTGAGAGGTGCTCGGCGAGGTAGCCGAGGACGAGGGCGGCTCGGTCGGTGTACTCGACGGCCTCGCCGGGCGGGCGGTGGAGTGCCTCGTGGAGGACGCCGTCGCGGATGTCCTGGGGGTCGGTGCCGTAGAGATTCTTCAGATTCGCGCGCAACGGCAGGCCGGCGGTGTGGGTGAGCAGGTGGTGGGCCGTGGCCCGGGCGAGGGGATGGCCTGCGACCTCGTCCCAGAAGGTGCCCAGGGGGGTGTGGAGCTGGAGTTTTCCCTCTTCGACCAGGGTGCCGATCGTGGACCAGACGGCGAGGACCTTGGTGAGGCTGGCCACGTCGAAGAGGATGTCCAGCTGCATCGGCTCGTCCGGGTGGTCGGGGTCGAGGAGGCCGACGGCTCCGCTGGCCTCGATGCCGTCGGCGTTCCCGACCGCCCACACTGCGCCGGGGTAGACCTCGTCGCGTACGCCGGTCTGGAGGAGGTCTTCGATCCGGTCGGTGGTGTGGGTCATGGTCTCCCGATCGTCGTGGCCCGCGGGTGGTCCGCTGGCCAGGTTAGTGATGCGGCCGGGGTGGTGCCGGCTGCGCCACGGGTGGTGTCAGGCGAGCCGCCGGCCGAGATCGGCGATGGCCGTGGCGGTGGCGCTGAGGGGGAAGCGGGCGGCATTGGTGCGGCCGGATGCGCGGAGCATCTCCAAGAGGCCTGGGGTGGTGCGCAGGCGGTGGAGGTCGTGGGCGGCGGTGGTGGGGTTGGTGAAGTCGGTGGCCAGGCCGGTGCCGGAGAGGGCTTCGCTGAGTCCGGGAACGGGTTGGTAGAGGACGGGGAGTCCGCAGGCCTGGGCTTCGAGGGCGACGAGGCCCATGGCCTCCAGGGTGGTGGAGGGCACGGCGAGCACGTCGTGGTCGGCGAAGGCCCTCCACAGTTGGGCTCGGCGGAACCAGCCGAGGTAGCGGACGTGGACGCCGAGCTGGCGGATGACCGGGGCGAGGTCGAGGAACTGGGCGCGCGGGGCGGCGATGCTCAGCTCGACCGAGCGGGTGGCCGCGACGGCTTGGAGGAGGGGGTCGAGGCCCTTCTCGGAACTGAGGCGGCCTGCGAAGAGGATCCGCAGGTGGCTGGTGGGACGTCGGGCGGGCCGGGGCGGTGGGCTGGTCAGGAGGCGGTCGGGGATGCCCCAGGGGATCTTCTCGATCTTGCGCCTGTCCGTCTTGGGGGCGAGCTTGAGCAGGCGGTCGGCCATGGCGCCGGTGGGTACGACGATCGCGTCGGCAGCGGAGGCGGTCTCGCGGAGAACGCGTAGCTGCGTGGTGTGGTTCTCGGCGTGCAGGAGGTCGGTGCCGTGGACGAAGGCGATCCGGGGGTGGGCGGGCAGGGCTCGCAAGAGGGCGGGGGTGGCGCCGAAGGTCAGGTGGTGCAGCATGCTGATCTGGCGCGGGTCGATGGCGGCCGTCATGGCGTGGCGCAGGTTGGTGACGTACCGGCTGAAGGCGTGGCCGTCGAGGCACTTGCCGGACGCGTGCAGCAGGTCGATGCCGACCGGAGTGCGGGGTCGGGGGCCATCGGGGGCGAGCATGAAGGCGCGGGCGGGGATCGCGGGCTGGGTGCCGGCGTAGAGGTCGAGGAAGAGTTTGACGCTGCCGCCGGGGCTGGGGAACGGCAGGTCGAGGGCGGTGGCGACGACACGGTTCACCGACGGCCTCCGGGGTTCTCCTCGTAGAGGCGGGACGTCTCGATGCCCTCGCTGGTGCGGTACTTGAGGCCGTGCTGCTGGTAGCTGGCCGGGGAGCCGTGCGTGCGGAGGAAGACGAGCTTGCCGAAGGTCATGCCGGGCCGGACGCGTACGGGGCGGGTGGCTCGGATCTCCAGGGTCCAGCGGATCGCGTGGCCCTGGTGCCCGAGCGGCGCGGAGACGTGGACCCAGATGCCGAGGGAGCCGGTGGTCCGGTCGCCGTTGAGGAGCTGGGCGTACGTCTCGGAGCCGGTCCGTTCCAGGGTGTGGCCGAGGTAGAGGTGGCCGGGCTCCAGGACGTACCCGTCGTCGGGGAGGGTGAGTTCGGAGAAGGTGGTGGGACTGGCGGCGTCGAGGTCGCCCTCGCAGACGCGGAGCGTGCTGCCGAGGCTCCAGTCGTACGCGTTGGGGGACAGGCGGTCCGGGTCGTACGGGTCGATGGTGATGCGGCCCGCCTCGTGGGCGGCGGCGATGGCCGGTCCGGTGAGGATCACGCGGTCACCGCCGTGGCGTCGAGGTCGCGCCAGTACGACGAGGGCTGGGGCCCGGAGGCCGCCTGGTACTTGCCCTCGTACAGGTCGATGGCGCCCTCGGAGACGAAGAACATGATCTGCCCGATCTTCATCCCGGCGTAGACGCGCACGGGGCGGGTCGGGGTGAGCATCAGCGTCCACTGGCCGTGGAAGCCGATGTCACCGATGGGTGCGGTGATCTCGACGAAGAGCCCCAGTCGGCCGACGGAGGAACGGCCGAAGAGCAGGGGGACGAAGAGGTCGGATCCCACTTCCTCCAAGGTGTGGCCGAGGTACAGCTCGCCGGGCTGCAGGACGTGGCCGTCGTCGCCGATCTCTGTGCGGCGGGTGGGGTTCGGGCGGTGGGCGTCGAGTACCTCGTTGGTGTAGGTGAGTAGGGTCCCGCCCAGGCGGACGTTGTAGCTGTTCGGGTTGACCTGGGTCGGCACGAAGGGGGAGATCCGCAGCCGTCCGTCCATCGAGGCGGAGGTGATCTCGGGTCCGGTGAGGATCACTGGTCGTCTCCGTTGGTCAGGATGCTCCTGATTGCCGAGCCGAGGTTGAGGCCGACAGGGCGGGATCGGCTGCCGAGACAGGTGTCGGCGAGGTAGTCGGTGGTCAGCACGCTCGCCAGCCCGGCGGGGAGCGGATCGGGGGAGCTGATCAGGGGACCCGCCCGCTCGGTGAGGTGAGTCAGCAGTGCAGCGGGGTCGTTATGGAAGGCCGGCGCGACCTGGGCCTCGACCAGGCTGTTGTCGAACGGCTCGATGGCCAGCAGATCTCCAGAGGTGAGGACTTCGCCGAGCAGCGTCGTGCGAACGGCGGTCTCGTTGAGGACGACGGCCTCGCTGCCCAGTCCGCTGCGCAGCCGGTCGGCCAGTTCTCGGAGCAGGGCGTGGCGGTCGAGCGGCTTGTTCCGATAGGGCGCGACGAGACGGCCCAGCGGCTCGGCCAGCTGTGCGTCGATGGAGGCGATCTGTTCACGGACGGAGGCCAGCTCGGTCGGCAGGACGGATCCCGAGGTGTCGGGGAAACGGGCGGTCCGTCCGACCCAGCCTTCGAGGGAGCGTTCGGCGACTGCGTAGCCGACGGCGAGTTCCTGCCCCTTCAGCACGATGGTGTTGCCGACCCGTTCGGGTCCGGTGTGTTCGCTGTGGCAGTGGCCGGCGAAGATCACGTCGAGGAAGGGGCACGCCTCGGCGAGCTGGAGGTCCTGCTCGAAGCCGGAGTGGCTGAGGAGGACCCAGGAGTCGACCTCGTGGTGGTGCGCGAGCGTCAGCTCGCGCAGAGCGTGGACGGGAGCGGTGACGCGGTGGCCGGACCGCTGCCCGACCGGGATCGACTTGAACGCCTGCAGGCCGATCACGGCCGTGACGGCCATCCTTCGGCCCGCGATGTCCACGATGCGCAGACGTTGGAAGAGCGCGTTGCCGGTGGACTCCTCGACGACGTTGGCGCATACGGTCCGTTGGTGGAGGCCAGCCTCGAAGTAGTGCGGCCAGCCGTGGTTCCCGGGAGCGACGACGTCGTACAGGGCGAGCAGGATGTCCCGTTCGAGTGCGCCGCGGCCGAGGCGGTAGTACCCGGTGCCCTCGAAGAAGTCGCCGCAGTCCACCAGCAGGCTGTCCGTGCGTGCCTGGTGGAGGTGCCCGAGCAGCGGGCCGGCGGCACCGAGGGCGGAGTGGACGTCGGTGGTGGCCATGATCTGTCGTAGGGAACGGGCCGTGGTCATGGCGCGACCTCGCAGATGTCGGCGCCGAGGTGGAGGAGCTTGCCGGGCAGGTCGGCGTGGCCGCGGCGGAGCTGGTCGACTCCGCCGAGGGTGGTGATGCCGCGGGCGGTCAGGGCGGCGACCATGAGTGCGGAGCCTGTGCGGATGTCGGTGGCCTCTACCCCGGCTCCGGTGAGGCGTTGCGGGCCGGTCAGCCGGCATTCTGTGGGGGAGATCTCCTCGATCTTCGCGCCGAGCCGAGCCAACTGGGGCAGCAGGTTGCCGTGGCGGCCGGGGTTGATGGAGTCGGCGAACAGGTGTGTCCCGGGCTGGCCGAGAGCCAGTGCCATCAGGGGAGGTTCGAAATCGGCGTCCAGGCCGCCGGTGGCGAGTGTGGCGATGGCGCGAAGGGGACGGCCCGTGGGCCGGGCGGCGCTCCCGTCGACCAGGAGGCCGTCCTCCCGTACCGAGGTGGGGATGCCCAGCCGTTGCAGGGCTGCCTGCAACGGCACCACATCCCGACCTTGGACGCCCTCGATGCGCGCGGTCCCACCGGTGGCGGCGACGGCGCAGGCCAGGGTGCCTGCCTCGATCTTGTCGCCCGGAACGCGCCAGGCCGGCATCTCGGCCGGTGATGCTGCTGCCGGGCTCAGGTCCAGGACCTGTTCGCCGGCTCGGGCCTCCCATCCCGCCGAGCGCAGGGCGTCCAGCACGGTGATGACTTCTGGCGACAGGTTCGGCCGACCGAGGTGCAGCGCACGGCCCGCGACGACCGCACGCAGGACGGCGACGACCGTCGCACCGCGCGACCGGAACGGCAGCGTGTGGGTGACCGTTCCGGTGGTGGGTCGACCGGCCGCGACGTCATAGCCCTCGTCATGGACGGCGACACGGTCACCGAACGCCTCGTACACCTTGAAGTGCAGGTCCATGCCGCGCTCCCCGATCCGGCATCCCCCGGGCCAGGGCAGCCGGGCGTTCCCCTGTAGGGCGAGGAGTGCGGGCACCAGGTAGTACGACGCGCGGATCCGTGCGGCCGGGGCCAGGTCGGGTTCCGCGGGTACGGCGTCAGGGGCCATGATCACCACGCTGTCGGGCCGTCCCACAGCTCGGGCGACGTGCCAGCCCGCTCCTTGGATCAAGGTGAGCATCCAGTGGACATCGGCGCTGGCGGGGACGTTCTCCAGCTGGATGGTCCGGCGCACGGCTGCTGCGGCGGCCAGCAGCGGCAGGGCGGCGTTCTTGGAGCCGTCGACGGTGACCGAACCGGAGAGGGGACTCCCCGGACGTACGGCGATGACCTCCGCGCTCGTCGCAAGAGCTCGATGGGGTGCCATGCGTTCAACTCCTTTGCAAGGGAGGTTGCGTGATGGATGGCGCGACCGAGATGGGTGCGGACAGATCGAGCTCGGCCCAGCAGGACTTGCCGCCGGCGCTGTGGTCGACGCCGTGCCGATCGGCGAGGGCGTCGATGATCAGCAGCCCGCGGCCGTCCTCGGTGTCCGTACGGGGTGGGCGCGCGTGGGGGAGGACGGAACTCCGGTCGCGGACCTCGAAGCGCAGTCGGCTGCCGCGCAGGCGAGCGGTTACGGAAGCAGCTTCGTTTCCCGTGTGCTGAACGGCGTTCGCCAGCAGCTCGCCGGCCACGACCTCTGCCACGCACATGCCGTCGGTGCCGATGACCGAGCGCCAGCCCCTGATCTCGTTCATCACCTGGTGCCGGGCACGAGCGGCGCCCTCGGGCGTACTCGTGACGGCCAGCGTGACCTCGTGCACTTCCATGAGCAGCCTCCTGGAGGGGTGCGGTTCCCCCAGGCAAGCGGGTCAGGAGGCGGCTGCGCGACGGGCCGCGCAGCCCCTGCATCGTTCATGCACGTTGTGCATGGCGGGCAAGTTCGTTGCAGCTAGGCTCGGTTGAGCAGGCAGGATCGGTCTCGGCAGAAGGGGCCGTGGCGGAGATGGTCGACACGCAGGGCGAGGTGCACCGGATCGGTGAACTGATCCGCCGGGCTCGGGTCTTACAGGGCCGCTCACAAGCGGACGTGGCCGGCGAGCTGGGATACCACCAGTCGAAGATCAGCCGACTGGAGGGCGGACGCGGAACGGACGACATCCGCGTCCTGCGCGACGTCGCTCGCATCCTGCGCATCCCCCCGGCCAGACTCGGTCTGGCGGAGGCCGCCCCGGAAGCCGATCCCCACGATCCGGAGACAGAGGAAATGCTGCGCCGCCGTACCTTCCTTGCCGCCAGCGTCACCGCGCTCACAGCCTCGGTCGCGCCGACGGCTGCGCACCCCGCGCTCGTCTAGGCACTCCTGCCCGGGATGCCGACGGCTCCGACGACGGAAGCGCCGGAGTCCGGGGAACTACGAAACCGGGCAACGGCCATCCGGCGCCTCTGGAGCACGTGCGACTACGCGGAGCTGGAGCGGACCCTTCCCGGTCTGATCACCGATCTCCGCCACTGCATCGCCGACTCCCCGCAGGCCGAGGAGCTTCCCCGCTTCCTGGCCACGGCCTACCAGACCTCGGCCAGCCTCCTGCTTAAGCAGGGAGACCCCGGCACGGCGTGGCTCGCCGTCGGGCGCGCGATGGCCGAGGCCGAACGCTCGGGTGATCCACTCGTCCTCGCTGCCAGCGTTCGCCTCCACGCACACGTCCTGGTCCGCGAACAGCACGCCGGCCAGGCCGTCACGCTGATCAAGCACACGGCTTCACAACTCGCCGGTGCGTACGACCGGCAGCCCCACCACCACCTCTCCGTGCTCGGGTTGCTGCTACTGCGCGGAGTCACGGCTGCCAGCAGGGCCGGGGACCGCGCTGCCACCGCAGAGTTCCTGGCCGAGGCCAAGGAGGTGGCGAAGTACGTCGCCCTGGACCACCCCGACGCCTGGGCCAACTTCAGCCCCACCAACGTGGCCCTCCACGAGGTCAGCGCGGCCGTGTCCTTCGGCGATGCGGGCGTCGCCATCGACATCGCCCGTCCGCTCATGCGCCGCCACATCCCGGTGCCCGAGCGCCGGGCCGCCCTATGGGTGGAAGCCGCCCGTGCCTACGCACAGCAGGGCCGTCTCGTCGACGGGTACCAGGCCCTGCGGATCGCGGAGACCTGCGCAGCTCAGGACGTACGACGCCCAGCCGTCCGGGACCTGGTCGCCGACATGGCAGCGCGCGACCGTCGGCGTACGCTGCCAGAGCTCCACCACTTCAGCCGCCGACTGGGAGTACCCGCGTGACCGATCCGCAGCGCAAGCCCTTCCTGTACGGCGTCGTCTGCGCGGCCGGGATCGCGGGCGACGTCGGCAAGCTGATCGACGCCGCGCACGAGCGGAGCTGGGACGTCGGCGTCGTCGCCACCCCGCAGGGGCTTCCCTTCCTCGACGTCGCCGCGATCGAGGAGCGGACCGGTTACCCCGTCCGCTCCGCCTGGCGCGCGCCCGGGGACGCACGGCCCTTCCCACCCGCCGATGCGGTCGCCGTGGCCCCGGCCACCTTCAACACGGTCAACAAGTGGGCGGCCGGCTTCGCGGACAACCTCGCCCTCGGCATCCTCTGCGAGGCTCCGGGCATGGGCATCCCCACCGCCGTCCTGCCCTACGTGAACACCGCCCTCGCGGCCCACCGCGCGTACCAGCGCAGCCTCGCCGAGCTGCGCGAGATGGGCGTTCTGGTCGGCAGCTACGAGCCGCACCGCCCGAAGTCCGGCGGCGGTGCCGACCGCTTCCGCTGGGAGGAAGCCGTTGACCTCCTGGCTCCGTTGCTGGAGGCAGGGGCTGCACACCACTGATCCTGCGACTGCCAGTGGGTAGGACCTGCCGGACGTGCGCATCGGGAACACCGGCGACCGGTGACCGGGAGGTACCCGGTCACCGGTCGCAGAGTGCTGTTCCGGGCCTGTCAGTCTTCGGAGGGGAGGTATATGCCGCCATCCGGAGCGGCGATGGCGCACAGGCGCTCGTACTCGGTGCGGTCTTCATCGGTCATGTGCGGGAGTACGTCCATGACCATGCGGGCTTCGGGGTGCCGGGCGAAGTACGAGTACAGGAGTTCGATGAGAGCCTCCGCGGCCGAGTGCTGCTCAAGGGCAGCCGCGGCGTTGCGGGCGCTCAGCGCTGCCGTGGCTTCGAGTTCGGCACGCGTTGCCTGGTAGGCGGTGGCCTGTTCGGCCCGGGTGAAGGGGCGTCCGTCACTGTGGGACCAGGTGTTGGTGTCGGGCCGGAGCTTGAAGTCCGCGTCCAGCAGCAGGGCAATGACTTCGATGCGCAGTTCGGTTTCGGGCATGCGGGGGTTCCTTACGGGACGGGGTCGGTGGTGATGTTTTCAATGCTCCGGAAAATCCCCGGTTTGGCTGACCGGGGATCGTCGGCTATGTAGGGGGCCGGAGGCGTCCGGGCGTCAGCGCCGGCGGGAGGCGTTGCTCGTGGCCTTCGGAACCGGTTGTGTGGTCGCCGCGCGCCGGGGGAGTGATGCTGCGGGATCGGCAGGCAGGTGCGCGAGACGGCGGAGACGCCAGACGAGGACGTCGCTGACGGAGGTGGCGCTGTCCAGCTCCCGGTGCCGTGTGGCTTCTGCGAGGAGGCGGTCCGGGTTGTGGCCTGCGGCCCGGGTATCGGCGAGGGTGGCTGCTAGGGCGGGCCAGCCCGGCTCGGCCAGAACTTGTTCGGCGATCTCGGGCAGCGCCTGGCGTAGGACGGCTGCCTGTCGTCGCTGCAGTGACAGGGAGCGGCCCCGCTGGTGGAGCACGGACATCGGCTGGGCGGCAGCGATCTCGTAGGCGGCGCGCAGGTGTTCGGCGGCTTGATGGGCGGCTTCGGCTTGCTGGGCGTGGTGCTTCTTGGCGTGCCAGTTCGCCGCCGCGGTGACGAGGAAGAACGCGGTGTCGATGAGCATGGCGGTGGTGGCGCCGTCCTCTCCGCTGCCGAGGGCCGGCCCGCTGTGGGCGAGGTCGTGCGCGGCCTGGCGCAGGGCGCGGTCGTGCCCGCGTACGGCGCGGACGTGGGAGCGCGAGGCCCGCTCGAACGCGAAGGCTGCATCCCGGAGTTCTCGGCGGGTGTGGGCGGCGGAGGTCCCTGCGAGCGCGTCGAGGACCTCGCCGGCAGCGGCGATCTGGGCTGCTGCCGTGCCGTCGTCGCCGTGCTCGATGAACAGCAGTGCCTGCCAGGTCGCCGTGGTGGCGCGCCGGCGGGCATACGCCGGGCCGGTCATCAGCGGGAGAGCGGGCTGCTCCGGTGAGACGACTTCGTCGGAGGAGGGTTCTGCTGGCGGGGTCCAGCGTTCGCGGATGCGGGGCAAGGAGAGGTCGGGGGCGAGCTTGGATCCCGAGTAGAAGACGGGCTCGCCGTGCTTGTTTCGGTCGTCGGGCAGGGCCACGGTGTAGCCGAGGAGGTCCCCGGACGGTGCCACGCGCTGCTTTACGAGGACACCGGCATGGGTGAGGCGGCCGAAGAAGTCCTCCTCGCTCCGGGCACCGGCCGCCGCGCGTCGGACGCTCTCGCGCAGTGCCTCCCTCGGGGTGCGTTCCCGCTGGTGGCGGTCGGCTTTGTGGCGCTCGGCGCTGGTGGGGCGCTGGGCTGCGGTTCCGTCACCGGTGTTGAGGCGGCGCAGGCCGTAGTCGGCCTCGACGAGACGGGCCTCGGCCTGGGAGCGCTTGGCTTCGTTGTGGCGGCGGGGCCGGCGGCCGTCCTCGCGGACGATGGTGGCGATGATGTGGATGTGGTCGTCTGCGTGGCGGACGGCTGCCCAGCGGCAGGCGGCGGTGTCGCTCTCGGGGGCGATGCCGGTGGCGGCGACCATGCGGCGGGCGATGTCGCCCCACTGTTCGTCGGTGAGGATCGGGTCTTCGGGCGCGGCACGTACGGACAGGTGCCAGACGTGCTCGGTGGGGCGCCGTGACGTGGGAAGGGCTTCGACGGGCTGGTCGAGGAGCCTTTGCAGGTCCGCGTAAGTGGCTTGCGGGTTGCGCCCGGGGTCGGGTACCAGGCTGTCCCAGGCCGCCACGAGGTGCGGGTCGGAGTGTTCCTCGTGGGTGCCGGGGCCGTAGAGGTAGCGGATCAGGCCGATGGTGTGGGTGCCCATCTTGTGGATGCGGGGGATCATCCGGCGGGGGTCTCCGTCTCTACGTAGCGCTGGGTGAAGTCGTCCACGCGCTCGGCGGTCCGCTGGACGGCGTCGAGGACCGCCTTGGCGTGCGGGGCGTCGGCGCCGGAGTTCAGGACGGTGGCGACCTGGTTGAGGTTGTTGCCGATCTGGCCGAGGGCCCGGCGCAGCGCGAACAGCTCCCTGACCATGTCCCGGTGGGTGGCGATCTCGGCTTCGGTGTGGTCGAGGTCGCGGGCGGCCTTCAGAGCGGTGTGGGCGAGGAAGCCGGCGATGCTCATGTGGCAGGCGGACGCGGCGTGGGTGAGGAGCTGGAATTCGTCGTCGTTCATGCGGCAGCTGGGCTGGTGCATGCGCTTCTTCTCGGCGAGCAGGCGTTCACGCTGGCGCACGTGCGATGTCGTTGGGGCGGTGTGCGTGCAGCGGGGGGTGCGGCAGGTGTGCTGTCCCTTCGATTCGTGGTGCGGTCCGGTCTCGGCCGCGTCCCGAAGGACCGGCACCCCCTGGTGCTGGTCCGCTCCCGCCACCCCTGGGGCGGGGGAGCCCAGAGCATTGCTCCCGACGGGAGCAATGCTCTGGGTACAACTTGCTCCTCCTGAGGCTGGAAGCGAGGGCATGTGCTCGTCGTTGCTGAGACGGTCGTGCGGTGGGTTGTGCATGCGTGTCCTTGAAGCGGTAGAGGCTGGTCGTGTGAAGGGGTTGTTGGGCGGGTCGACCGGTTGGGGACCGCTGGCTCGTGACGCGAAACGCTGCCGGTGCTGTCCGGGGACCGGGCGGGGACGGTCCCCGTTTCGGGTAGGAACTCGGTCCCCGGCGGCAAGGGCGTGGGGGACCGGTCCTGTCTCGGTCCCCGTAGTGGTGGGTGGGGACGGTCACCGACGTGGTGACCTGGCGGTCCCGAACCGCCGCAGGGTGGTCCCGGATGGTGGGGACCGTGGGGGCGGTCCCCACTGAGTCGGGGGATGTCAGGTGGGGGTGACCTGCGGAAACAGAGTTGGGGACCGGTCCCCGTGGTGGCCGGCGCGCGCAGCGCAATCAGGGGACGGTCCCCGATCGACTGCTGTCGGTCCCCTCCTGGGGAGGGCGCTGTCAGACGGGACCGGGGCTCGTTTGGGGACCGGACCGGGTTGGGGACCGTGATGGGGACGGGACCGGGACCGGGGCGGGGACGGTCCCCGAACGGCTCGGGTCAGTGGTTCGGTCCCCACGATGACGGGGACCGACCAGGGTGGGGACCGTGGTGGTCAGGAGCCCGACGGCTGGGTGCGTCGGCGGTCCGGGCCGGTGAGGATGACGCGGGTGGTCATCTCTGCCAGGCGGGAGGCGACGCGGTCCCCGACTGCGTTGCGGAGTTCCGCGATCGGCAGGTTGGTGGTGATCAGGGTCGGGAGCATCTCGGTGTAGCGGCGGTTGATCAGCCGGTACGTCAGCTCCTCGGTCCACTCGGACTGCTTGGCCGCGCCGAGGTCGTCCAGGATCAGCAGCGGGCACCGGCCGAGCTCTTGGATCTCCCGCTCGGGGTCGTGGTTGGGCCGGGGCCGGAGCTGGGCGTAGAGGTCGGCGGAGGTGACCGCCTGCCAGCGCAGGCGTACTCCGGCGGCCAGCAGCGAGCGGACGGCTCCGTAGGCCTGATGTGTCTTGCCGATGCCGGTGGTTCCGGCGATCAGCAGCGAGGGGCCGTAGGCGATGCCCCGGGAACCGGCCGGCCCGTTTCGCCCGGCGCGGGTGACCGCCTCCACCCAGCCCAGGACTTCGGGTTGGGTGGCGAGTGCCTCGCGGTAGCGGGGCGGGATGCGGCGGTCGGCGAGTTCCAGGGCGGTCACCGGCTCCACCGTGGGCCCGGCGGGTGCGGTGTCTGGGTCGATGCCCTTGGCAGCGAGAATGGCCTGGAGACGGGCTGCCAGGGTGCCGGCACGCTGGGGTTCGCGGGTCGCGGTGGTCACAGCTGGCCTCCGTAAGCGGCTTCGGCGTCAACGGGGTTGGTGTACGGCTGTGGGGCTCGGCGGGCGCCAGCAGTGGCCTGGGGCGGGTTCATGGCCTCGTTGACCAGGCTGGGCAGCAGGCTCGGGTGGAGGCTCTTGACGCGCATGCGCTCGACGCCGGCCCGGACGTGCTCAGGGTCGATGCCTTCGCGCAGCAGCTTCTTGATCTCCCGGCCGACATGGCCCAGAACGCTCTCCGGGGGACGTTTCCCGCATGCGGCGGCGTACTCGCCGACCATCTGCTGAGCTGTGACGGTCTGGGATGGGGTGGGGGCGCTCGCGCCTCCCAACGGAGATCCTAGATCCATGATCCTAGGTCCTAGATCCGGACCGTGAGGGCTCGGAGTGGGCTCCCGCGCCTCTCCCTGACGCTGCACGGAGGGTTCAGTGAACCCGTTCTGACCTGCGGATATGAGGTTAGCTGAAGCGGCATGAGGTGTGCGTGCGAGCTCCGGGGCGGGTGCCTGATGGTGCACGGACGCCTCACGGAGCCCTCCCTGCGCCAGCGGTGAAGTCAGGGGCCCCCGGCCGCCGTCGTGGTAGGGGCAGTTCGGGTGTCGGACACCGCTGGGGCGGTTGACCTTCTGGTGCTTGGAGAAGGTCACGATGTGCAGGTACCGCTTGCCGTCCTCGCCCTCGTAACGGCAGATGAGTTCATTGCCGGCGAGCTGGGTGAGGTCGTCCTCGACCTCGATCGGGCCGTGTTCGGGGCGCAGGGACCACAAGAGGCCTGCGATGACGGCGGACTGGTCACGGAACCGGCCGTGGTCGTCGGCCTGGGTGAGTAGGCCGAAGAACGTCCGCTCCGCGGTGATGCTGACGGCGGCCAGCGATTCGGAGCTGAAGGCTTCCGGCTTGATGGTGCGGATGCGGGCCATGCCTATCGCCCCGCCTTCGTCTGCTGCTGGGACGCCGACGCCGGGGTGGGCGCAGGTGTGCGGACGGCTGCTTCGGCCGTACTGTTGGGCATAGACGTTCCTCAGATCCGTTCAGGAGTGGGCGGTTTGGACAAGGGACTCCCATCGGCTCTCGGCGCTGCAACGCCGGGAGCCGATTCCTTTGTCGGGGGTGCTTAGCCAAGACAGCCACACCCAGCCCGCGGAAGTCCAGCGAATCTGCACTCGAAAAGCGTCAGAGCGCATCGCTGATCGCGAACGTCTTCACAGTAAGGGCGAATCCCCGGTTGACCAAAAAGTCGACGGCGTAGGGAGAGCGGCGAGGATCGCACCCCGAAAGCCATTGACCGGGGTAGACGAGGCGATCTATGTTTCCGCCGTCCGGAGCCCCTGATGGTGTGTGCACCTCTGTGGTGCGAGATGGGCCGTAGTTCCGCAATGGCTGCCTATGCGGGAATCATCAGTTCGTTCTCCGCGAAACGAGCCCCAAAGTCCCATGTCTGGGCTTCCGCGATTACGTAAACCCGGGAACCCGAGCTACAACGGACGCATGCCCCGAAGAGCTACGGAAATCGGTCCCGCCGGAGAACGGACCGCCGGTGCCATCGAGCGCCTGCGCACCTCGCGCGGGTTCGCCCAGCGCGAGCTCGCCGCCCGTGTCACCGAGCTCGGCCACCCCATGACCAACACCATCCTGTCCCGCATCGAACGCACCCGCCGGCGCTGCGACGTGGATGACCTCGTCGCCATTGCGGCCGCCCTCGGTGTCTCCCCACTCGCCTTGCTCCAGCCCGCGACGTGGGGGGCCGGGGCGGGTGCGCGGTGACGCCGCCCCGGCTTATACCCGACGATCCCCGGTCAGCCAAACCGGGGATTCTCCAGACCATTGAAGTAGTCCGCTCCACCTGCCTGACAGCAAGCGGGGGCGGATTCGTCATGCCCGATGTCCGTCGCCACAGGTTGTCGACGGAAGACCCCGAAGGTTTCGATACGTGCGAAGTGTTGCTTGTGACAGTGAATTGCTGGCGAATGTCCGTATGTCTCCCCGTGTGTCGCCGCTGCGGAGGGGTTTTCTGAACGTGCGTGAAGCCGCCGAATACCTAGGGCTGTCGCCCGCCACCCTTTACGTGTGGCGGCACCGTCGCCAAGGTCCGCCGAGTTTCCGGATGGGGCGGAGCGGGCGCGTGATGTACCGGATCGAAACGCTTGACGAGTGGATCCGGGAACAGGAGCAGGCGGACTCCCGCAGTAACACTTCCCTGAATCCGGTGAATGCCGCCCCGCAGCACCGCGCCGGGTACGCGGCCATGGCCTGACCGATCTACCCGGCCTTACCACCCGCCCTATGTCCAACCCTTAACCCGAGGAATTCTTTGGCTGGCTATATCGAAGACCGTTGGATCAAAAAGAAGAAGGATCCCGTCACCGGGAAGCGTGAGCGTACGACCCGTTACGGCAAGGGGTCTCGGTACCGTGTCGCTGGAATCCCGGGCGTCCGGGACATGTCGTTTGACGTGCTGGAGGACGCCAAGGGGTGGCTCCGGCGGTCTGGCACCGACAGCGAGCGGGGCGAGTTCGTCGACCCGCGCGACGGCTCCATCACCTTGACGGACTTCGTCACGCGCCACTGGCGCGCCGGCGTTCGCGGCGCGCCCGGCACGGTCAAGCGAGTTGACGAGCGTGTACGACTCCACATCCTTCCGCACCTCGGTGCGGTGGCGCTGCGCGACGTGTCGGCGACCGTCCTGCGCGGCTACATAGCCACGCTCGAAGGCGAGTGCTCTCCGCGGTACGCCCGGCAGATTCTCACCTCGCTGTCGAACATCTTCGAGACCGCGCGATCGACGACAAGCGCCTCGTCCGCAACCCGATGCGGGCCAAGACGGTCCGTTGGCCGAAGGCCCCCGACGAGGATCGTGACGCGTGGCCGCTGGCAACGGCGCAGCGGGTGCGGGACGTGATCAATCCTCGCTACCGGATCGCGGTCGTCGTCGCGCTGGGGTGTGGGCTGCGCCAGGGAGAGGTGTTCGGGCTGTCGCCGAAGGACATCGACTTCGAACGCGGCGTCATCCGAGTGCGCAGGCAGGTGCAACTTCTCTCCGGGCGCCTCTATTTCGCCCTGCCCAAGGGCGGCAAGACGCGCATCGTCGACATGCCCCGGTCGGTGGCCACGGAACTGGCCGCGTACTTCCTCGACCATCCGGCGGTCGACGTCGAGCTCCCCTGGGGCGGACCGGAGCCCGACCGGGAGAAGCAGAGCTTCCCGCTCGTCCTCACGACGACGTACGGCAACGCCATCCGCGCCAACATCTTCAACGACGAGGCCTGGAAGCCGGCCCTCGCTGCGGCCGGAGTCATTCCCGTACGGGAGAAGGGGGCGCGGTGGAAGGCTTCACGGAAGGACGGCTTCCACGTGCTCCGGCACACTTACGCCTCGGTCCTCCTCGAAGCGGGCGAGTCCATCGTCACGCTCGCCCGGTGGCTCGGTCACTCAAGTCCGACCATCACCCTCGACCACTACGCCCACTTCATGCCGGAGGCCGGCGGCAAGGGACGCGCAGCCATCGACGCACTACTCGGCACGGTGCCCGAGTACGTACCTGACGACCTTGTCTCGTCCCACCAGAGCACTACCGGTCTCACCGAAGGGTGACGAACCACCTCGACCCGCCGATGCCCTCAACCGTCGGCCGCAGCGAGGAGACGCGCCGCATAGTCGGGGTCGAGGTCCCATTGCAGGGTGATGGCCGTCATGCCGTCCAGCTGGAGGTAGTCCTCTGTTGGATGCGCGGTCGCCCCTTGGGCGATGGCGCTAGCGAGGTTCGCCACGCCAGAGTCCCGCAAGGCAGGGCCCTCGGCGATCTCGCTCTCCACCCGACGAGCGAGGGTGTCGAGGAAGTCGAGGATCGCAGCGATGACCGGATCCCCCTGGTGTAGTCCGCCAACCACGCTGCGAGCCTGTTGGAACTGCGCCACCGCTTCGTCGGCGGTGCTCTGGTGCCTCGCGTCTGTGTCCCTGAGCGTCGCGAGGTGAGCCAGCCCGGAGAGGCACTGGAGGGCCTGGTGGGCGTCGATGGCAGCGTCGGTGAGTGGGGTCGGATGTCCTTCAGGAAGCTCGGTGCTCCAAGCGTCGAAGAGGCCGGTCCCCGGCCACAGGGCCGTCTGAAGCTGTTGCGCCATGAGCCTGACTGGCTTGCCGTCGACAAAGGGAACGAGCAGGACGGCCCTACGGCTGCCTTGGGAGCCGGGATCG
>NZ_JBEOXU010000111.1:0-21795 GCF_040296725.1 Streptomyces sp. NPDC002044 | reverse complement strand
GGTACCGTGTTCGGGTGGACAACAGGCAAGCAATCGGATCGTGGCTCTCGGGCCCCCGCGCGGCCGCCGAGGACATGGGCGTCGACTTCGGCTCCCGGCGGGGGGCGCCCCTCTCGCGTACTGCCGTGCGGCTAGGCCGACTTCTCGTGCGGGCCCTGGTCCTTCGGGACGATCCGCGGAACCAGCGTCGGGTTGACGTTGGAGCGGACCACGTCCGAGGTGATGACCACGCGGGCCACGTCCTTGCGGGACGGGACCTCGTACATCACCGACATCAGGACCTCTTCCATGATGGCGCGCAGGCCGCGCGCGCCGGTCTGGCGGAGGATCGCCTGGTCCGCGATGGCCTCCAGCGCCTCGCGCTCGAAGTCCAGCTCCACGCCGTCGAGTTCGAACAGGCGCTGGTACTGCTTCACCAGCGCGTTTCGCGGCTCGATCAGGATCTGGAGCAGGGCCTCGCGGTCCAGGTTGTGCACGGAGGTCAGGACGGGCAGGCGGCCGATGAACTCGGGGATCATCCCGAACTTCACCAGGTCCTCCGGCATGACCTCGTGGAACTGGTCGCTGGCCTCGATCTCGCGCTTCGAGCGGATCGTCGCCCCGAAGCCGATGCCCTTGGCTCCCGCACGCGACTCGATGATCTTCTCCAGGCCGGAGAAGGCGCCGCCCACGATGAAGAGCACGTTCGTGGTGTCGATCTGGATGAACTCCTGGTGCGGGTGCTTCCTGCCACCCTGCGGCGGGACGGAGGCGGTCGTGCCTTCCAGGATCTTCAGGAGGGCCTGCTGCACGCCCTCGCCGCTCACATCGCGGGTGATCGACGGGTTCTCGCTCTTGCGGGCGACCTTGTCGATCTCGTCGATGTAGATGATCCCGGTCTCGGCCTTCTTGACGTCGTAGTCGGCCGCCTGGATCAGCTTGAGCAGGATGTTCTCGACGTCCTCGCCGACGTACCCGGCCTCCGTCAGCGCCGTGGCGTCGGCGATGGCGAACGGGACGTTCAGCATGCGCGCGAGCGTCTGCGCCAGCAGGGTCTTGCCCGAACCGGTCGGACCCAGCAGCAGGATGTTGGACTTCGCGAGCTCGATCGCGTCGTCACGGCCCGTGCCGCCGCCGTTCTCACCGGCCTGGACCCGCTTGTAGTGGTTGTAGACCGCTACGGAGAGCGCCTTCTTCGCCGGCTCCTGGCCGACGACGTAGCTCTCCAGGAACTCGTAGATCTCACGGGGCTTGGGGAGTTCCTCCCACCGGACCTCCGAGGTCTCCGCGAGTTCCTCTTCGATGATCTCGTTGCAGAGGTCGATGCACTCGTCGCAGATGTACACACCGGGTCCTGCGATGAGCTTCTTCACCTGCTTCTGGCTCTTTCCGCAGAACGAGCACTTGAGCAGGTCGCCGCCGTCACCGATGCGTGCCACGAGGTGCTTCCCCTTCGCCTGGGAGACGCCTGGTTCAGCGCTCCTGGTGCCTCATATCCGACGGTACCTTGCCGGGGGCCCCGTGCGGGGCCCCCTTGACGTGGTTCACATCGCCGAATGCGGCAGCGTGCCCACGCCAACTGGCGGCAAGGATCAGGCCGAGCTCTTGCGGGTGGAGATGATCTGGTCGATCAGGCCGTACTCCAGCGCGCCCTCGGCCGTGAGGATCTTGTCGCGCTCGATGTCGTCGCGGATCTTCTCGATCGGCGTCGTCGAGTGCTTGGCCAGCATGGTCTCCAGCTGGTCGCGCATGCGCAGGATCTCGTTGGCCGCGATCTCCAGGTCGGAGAGCTGCTCGCGACCGGTGCCGCCGGAGGGCTGGTGGATCAGCACGCGGGCGTTCGGCAGGGCCATGCGCTTGCCGGGGGTGCCGGCGGCGAGCAGGACCGCGGCGGCGGAGGCCGCCTGGCCCATGCAGACCGTCTGGATGTCCGGCTTCACGAACTGCATGGTGTCGTAGATCGCCGTCAGCGCGGTGAAGGAGCCGCCGGGGCTGTTGATGTAGATCGAGATGTCGCGGTCCGGGTCCATCGACTCCAGGCACAGCAGCTGCGCCATGACGTCGTTGGCGGAGGCGTCGTCGATCTGCACGCCGAGGAAGATCACACGCTCCTCGAAGAGCTTCGCGTACGGGTCGTACTCGCGCACGCCCTGCGAGGTGCGCTCGACGAAGCGCGGGATGACGTAGCGGTTGTCCACCTGCGGACCGGTGTGGAGGCCGCTCGCGGGAGAGAGGTTGTTCATGTACATCGAGGTGTTCACCATCCTGGTGGCGTTCTGCGGGCTGTCGGCTGCCGGGTACTGACGGGTGGTGCCGGGGATCAGGCCCCGGTGCCGCCGCCGCCCGGAACGTTGGACGCGGCCGAGATGATCTCGTCGATGAGGCCGTACTCCTTGGCCTCCTCGGAGGTGAACCAACGGTCGCGGTCACCGTCGCGGATGATCGCCTCGACAGTCTGGCCCGAGTGGAACGCGGTGATCTCGGCCATGCGCTGCTTGGTGCGCAGCAGGTACTGGGCCTGGATCTTGATGTCCGACGCGGTACCGCCGATGCCGGCCGAACCCTGGTGCATCAGGATGTCGGTGTTCGGCAGGGCGAAGCGCTTGCCCTTGGCGCCGCCGGTGAGCAGGAACTGCCCCATGGAGGCCGCCATGCCCATACCGATGGTGACGACGTCGTTCGGGATGTACTGCATGGTGTCGTAGACCGCCATGCCGGCCGTCACCGAGCCGCCGGGGCTGTTGATGTACAGGAAGATGTCCTTCTCCGGCTCGGCGGCCAGGAGGAGGAGCTGCGCCGTGATCTTGTTCGCGATGTCGTCGTCGACCTGCTGGCCGAGGAAGATGATGCGCTCGCCGAGCAGCCGGTTGTAGACATGGTCGCCGAGGCCGCCGCCGATGGACGGCTCACCCGCGGCGTAAGGCTTCAGATTCGTCACGTATCCACCTGCTCGTCTCCGACGGCCATGTGCCGTCTCAGCGTCTCGTTCTCGGGCCCGGCCCGACCGGTGCGGACAAGTCCGCCGGCTCCGGGTACTCCCGTGCCCTCGTATTCATGGACCCTAACGCGCAGGTAGGACAACGCCATCCCGCTTCCCGAACTGTTCGCTCGGAGCGCAAGGTGCGGGCACGCCCGGGGGGCTGTGCGGAAGGGCCCGGACGCTACGGCGTCCGGGCCCTTCCAGCACTGCTCAGCGGGCTGCGCCCGGGGTGTTACTTGGCCTCTTCGGCCTTGTCCTCGTCGGCCTTGTCCTCGTCGGCGTCGGCGGAGGCCGTCTCGACCTCGGCGACCGCCTGGGCCTCGTCCTCGTCCTCGTCGTCGGAGAGGTCGATGACCTCGCCCTTCGTGTCGACGACCTTGGCGGACTCGACGACGACCGCGAGCGCCTTGCCGCGGGCGACCTCGCCGACCAGCATCGGGACCTGGCCGCCTTCGACGACGGCCTGGGCGAACTGGTCGGGGGACATGCCGGAGGACTGCGCACGCCGCATGAGGTGCTCGGTGAGCTCCTCCTGGTTGACGCCCAGCTTCTCCTTGTTGACCAGCGCGTCGAGGACGAACTGGGTCTTGATGCCCTTGACGGCCTGCTCGGAGGTCTCGGCGTCGAACTCCTCGACCGTCTTGCCCTGGAACTCCAGGTACTTCTCGATGGTCAGACCCATCTGGCCGAGCTGGTGGTGCTCGAGGTTGTGCTTGCGGGTCTGGACCTCGTCCGCGAGGAGCTTCTCGGGGATCGGCACCTCGACGAGCTCCAGCAGCTTCTCCAGGACGCGCTCCTGGGCCTGCGTGGCCTGGTCGAACTGCTTCTGGTTCTCGAGGCGCTTGCGGCTGTCGGCCTTGAGGTCCTCGAGGGTGTCGAACTCGCTCGCCATCTGCGCGAACTCGTCGTCCAGCTCCGGCAGCTCACGGGCGGAGACCTTGGTGACCTTGACGGTGACCTCGGAGTCCTTGCCCTCGGCGGAGCCGCCCTTCAGCTGGGAGGTGAAGGTGGCCTCGCCACCGGCCTCCAGGCCCTTGACGGCCTCGTCGATGCCCTCGAGGAGCTCGCCCGAGCCGATGGTGTAGGACACGTCGGACGCGACGCCGTCCTCCAGGACCTCGCCGTCGACCTTGGCCTCGAGGTCGAGGGTGACGACGTCGCCGTCCTCGGCAGCGCGCTCGACGTCCTTGGTGGACGCGAAGCGGCCGCGGAGCTGCTCGACGGCCTTCTCGATGTCCTCGTCGGACACCTCGATGGCGTCGACCTCGACCTCGATGCCGGAGTAGTCCGGGATCTCGATCTCGGGGCGCACGTCGACCTCGGCGGTGAAGGCCAGCAGTTCGCCGTCCTTCAGCTCCGTGATGTCGACCTCGGGCTGGCCCAGCGGGTTCAGGTCGGCCTCGTTGACCGCCTCGGTGTAGAACTTCGGGAGGGCGTCGTTGACGGCCTCCTCCAGCACCGCACCGCGGCCGAAGCGCTGGTCGATGACGCGGGCAGGGATCTTGCCCTTGCGGAAGCCCTTCACCGTGACCTGCTGGTTGATCTTCTTGTACGCCGCGTCGAGGCTGTCCTTGAGCTCCTCGAAGGGCACCTCAACAGTGAGCCGAACCCGAGTCGGGTTCAGGGTCTCCACGGCGCTCTTCACGGTTCGGTCTCCTTGTGGCTGACTGCTGGGGGTTCTGCCTTCGCGCTGTGATTCAGCGGTTCCGGCGGACTTCGGCCCGGTACATCAGACACACGGGCACGCAGCTTGCATAGTAACCGCAAGCGGCAATCAGCCCACAACGCGATCTTGTGGCGGCCCTCTGTGGATCTGAGGAGACGCTGCCGGTGGTCGGGGTGGCCGGATTCGAACCGACGACCTTCCGCTCCCAAAGCGGACGCGCTACCAAGCTGCGCCACACCCCGTCGGTGCGACACGTAGGGTACATGCCCGGAGACCCTCCGACGCACGGTATTGCCCAGGCCCACGCCCACGTCCCGTCGGCACGCGCCGCCACGGCCGCGCAATGCGGTGTGCGTTTGCCCGGCGCGACCCGCTAGGATGCTGTCCGTGCCACGGTCCCCGGACCGGTGGGCGCGCGTTGCGGGTGTAGCTCAATGGTAGAGCACTAGTCTTCCAAACTAGCTACGCGGGTTCGATTCCCGTCACCCGCTCTGAAGCGAAAAGGGCCAGGTCAGAGGACATCTCCTCGACCTGGCCCTTCGTCTTTCCCCGGGGGGCGGCGCCGGTCCGGGGCCGCCCGTGGGTGTCCTGGGCTCCTGGGCCATGCGCGAGGGCCGGGCCGGAGGATGCTTCCCCGGTCCGGTCCCCTGCCGCGCGGACGGCTAGAGCTTGATGTTCGCGATCATCGAGGCGAGGGAGTTCAGGAAGCGGTTCACGTCGTCCGCGATCGAGCTGGACGCCAGGAAGAATCCGAAGAGGGCCGCGACGATGGCCGGGCCCGCCTTGATGTGGTTGCCGCGGATCAGCACCACCAGGATGACCGCCAACAGAACCACCACTGACAGCGAAATGGCCACTACTGATCACACCTTCGGTCGTCCCCTGGTCGGCCCGGGGCGCACGCCCCCACGCACCATCCTCCCACCAACGGGCCCCACCTATCCGTCCCGTGACGAATCACCACTGTTCTGTTTCCGTCAAACGTGCGCGCCTTAAGCACATTTCGGGCACGGAGCGGTCGTTACGGGGCCGTGAGGCCGAGGAGGGCGCGGACGTGGGCGTACTTCGCGGTCAGCCGCTCGCGGGTGGGGCCGTCCAGTACGGAGAGCCGTACGGGGTCTGCGTTGTGCGCGAGGTCGGACTCCTTGACCAGGAGGGCGCCCGGCGTCGCCAGGATGCGGGCCGCGTACGTCTCCAGCGGTTCGCCGGGGCGCTTGGTGACCGCGAGGACCATCTCCTTCACCGGCTGCGGCAGGGCGGCCGCGTCCAGCCAGGTGAGGCTGAGGGCCTCGTCCTCGATCGCGTCGTGGAGCCAGGCCGCCGCCTGCTGGTCGGGGGTGCCGCCGCGCAGACGGACGCCCTCGGCCACGGCCGCGAGGTGCTCGGCGTACGGCCGGCCCGACTTGTCGGTCTGGCCCTCGTGCGCGGCGCGGGCGAGGGCCTCGACCTCGAGGAGGGTGAGGGGCTGCTGCGTCATGCGGTCTCCCTTGCTGCCGTACGGAGTGCCTCGGCGGCCCGGTGCGCGTCCGCCCGCGTGGTACGCCAGTTGGAGAACGCGGCGCGCAGGGCCGGGGTTCCCGCGTAGTGGGTGGGGGTGACGAAGACCTCCGGCGCGGCGGCCTCCCGGAGCGCCGCGAGCCGGGCGGGGGTGGGGTCCTCGGCGAGGGTGAAGCAGACCACGTTCAGGCGGACCGGGGCGAGGAGGCGGAAGGCCGGGTCGGCGGACAGCCGCTCGCCGAGGACGCGGGCGCAGTCGATGTCGCGCTCGACGATCTCCCGGTGGCCCTCGCGGCCGTACGCGCGGAGCGTGAACCAGGCGGCGAGGGCGCGCAGCCGGTGGGAGTTCTCGGGGGTGAGGTGGACCAGGTCGGGGTGATCGCCGAGGGGGCCGAGGTAGGCGGCGGAGTTCTGGAAGACGCGGGCCTGGAGGTCCTGCCGGCGGGTGAACTGGACGGCGCTGTCGTAGGGGACGTTCAGCCACTTGTGGAGGTCGACGCAGAGCGAGTCGGAGGCGTCGAGGCCGGCGGCGAGGTGGGCGTGGGCCGGGGAGAGGGCGGCGAAGGCGCCGAAGGCCGCGTCGGTGTGCAGCCAGAAGTCGTGCCGGGCCTTGAGGGCGGAGACGGCCGGGAGGTCGTCGAAGTCGACCGTGTTGACGGTGCCCGCGTTGGCGACGACCACGGCCGGGCCGTTCGTGTCGGCGAGGGCCCGGTCGAGGGCGGCCGGATCCACGGCCTCGCGGCCGGGCAGCGTGGGGACCCGTACGAGGGAGCCTCGGCCCAGGCCGAGGACGGAGAGGGCCTTGGCGATCGAGGAGTGCGGGGCGGCGGAGAGGACGCGGACCCGGCCGAGGGCCGCCACCCCGTCCTCGGCCGGGGAGACGCCGGCCCGTTCGCCCAGCCATTCGCGGGCGATGGCCAGGCCGGTGGTGTTGGACATGGTGGCGCCGCTGACGAACGTGCCGGAGTGGGCGGCGGAGAGGCCGAACAGGTCGCGGAGCCAGCCGACGGTCTCGCGTTCGAGGTCCTGGCCCCCGCCGTCGAGGGCGGAGTTGGAGTTCTGGTCGTGGGCGGCGGTGAGCCAGTCCCCGGCGAGGGCGGCGGGGGTGGCCCCTCCGGTGACGAAGCCGAGGTAACGGGGGCCCGCCGAGGCCGACAGGCGGGGTGCCCAGCGCTCCTGGAAGGCGGCCAGGGCGGCGGCCGCGCCGGTGCCGTGCTCGGGGAGGGGCCCGGGGTCGTTCGGCGGCGCGGCGGCGGCCGGTACGACGGGGCGCGTGTCCAGGGTCTCCAGCGCGGCGGTGGCGGCGCGGCGGGTCGCGTCGAGGAGGTCGGGGAGCCGGGCGAGGTCGGCGGCGAGCGTGCGGTCCATGGGGGCACGGTAGGCGCCCGCCCGGGCGGGCTGGGCGGGCCAATCCGGGACGAGTGGCCCGCGGCGGTCTACGGCGCGGCACGCCGCCCCGGGCCCGCGGAAGCCGGGCTCCGGAAGCCGGGGCCGGACGCCGGGCTCCGGAAGCCGGGGCCGGGAACCGGGGCAGGGGCCGGGAGCCGGGCGCCGAGAGCCGGTGGCGTACCGAGCCTCGGGCGGTCGCCCCGGGGCCGGTCGTCCCGCCCCGGGACCGGTTACGCCGAGCGGCGGATCAGGAGGAGGGCCCGGTCGTCGTTGACGTCCTTGGCGACCTTCTCGATCAGGTGCCAGGCGGCCCCGTCCCAGCCCGCGGCGACGTAGCGGTCGGCCTCCCCGGTGAGGCGGTCGATGCCCTCGCTGATGTCGCGGTCGGAGGTCTCGACGAGCCCGTCGGTGAAGAGCATCAGGACGTCCCCGCGCCGCAGGTTGCCGCGCGCCGGGGTGAACTCGGCCCCGTCGTAGACGCCGAGCAGCGGACCCTCGCCGGTCTTCTCCTGCCAGCGCCCGGTGCCGGCGGAGAGCTGGAGCGCGGGGAGGTGGCCGGCGGAGAGGAGTTCGTAGTCGCCGGTCTCCAGGTCCAGCACCAGGTGGATGGAGGTGGCGAAGCCCTCGTCCCAGTCCTGGCGGAGCAGGTAGCCGTTGGCGGCGGGCAGGAAGCCGTGCGGGGGCAGCGCGCCGAGCAGTCCGCCGAAGGCGCCGGAGAGGAGCAGGGCGCGGGAGCCCGCCTCCATGCCCTTGCCGGAGACGTCGGTGAGGACGATCTCCAGGGTCCGTCCGCCGTTGGTGCGGGCGGCGACGACGAAGTCGCCGGAGAAGGACTGGCCGCCGGCCGGGCGCAGGGCCATCTCGCGGTGCCAGCCGCGCGGCAGGGCGGGCAGCTTGCTCTGGACCCGGATCCGTTCGCGCAGATCGAAGAGCATGGTGCCGCCGCGCCTCCAGGGCACGCCGACGCGGCTGCGGAACTGCGCGATGACGAGCCCGAAGAACCCGCAGGCCGCGACGACCAGCACGGTGCCGGGGGTGACCCGCGCCGGGCCCTGGGTGTACGGGCCGAGGACGAGGGCCTCGACGATCAGCGCGGCGGCGGAGGCCGCGTACAGGGCGAGCAGGCTGGCCGGCCGCAGCAGCAGGCCGCCCGCGACGATCGGCAGGACGAGCGCGGAGGGCGAGAACCAGACGGGAAGCATGAGCGTGCCGCACGCGATCGCGGGAATGGTGAGGAGGAGACCGCCGAACGCCAGCCAGTCGGAGGCGTCGCCGCGGAAGTAGTCGACGGCGGATTTGCGCAGTGCGGTGCGTGCCCGGTGCCACAGCATGCGCATCCGGGCCGTGAGGGTCTCGACATGTGCTCCGGCCATTGCTTCGGGACCCTATCCATCCCGGCTGTGGATGCGCAGGGGTACCCCCGGACCTGGGGCCCGGCCCGCGGTACCCGGACGCCCGAAAAGCCGTCGACTGCGACGGAATGCCCTGATAGGGATGGGCACATGGCCCTTGAGATGCGCGTATTGCAGCCCGATGAGTGGGATGTCTGGTACGACCAGCTGGAACTGGCGTTCGGTGGTGTGCCGGAGTCCCCGCAGGAGCGGAAGCTCTACGCGTCGCTGACGGAGGCGGAACGTTCGCTCGGCGTCTGGGACGGCGGGACGTGCGTGGGTTCGGCCGGAGCCTTCACCTTCCGGCTCTCGGTCCCGGGCGGCACGCTGGTGCCCGCGGCCGGGGTGACGATGGTGGGTGTCTCCCCCACCCACCGGCGGCGCGGGGTGCTCACCTCCCTGATGCGGCGCCAGCTGGACGACGTGCGGGCGGCCGGCGAACCGGTCGCCGTGCTGACGGCGTCGGACCCGGCGATCTACGGGCGCTTCGGCTACGGCACCGCGGCGTACTCCCTCGCCGTGGACGTCGACACGAGCCGGGTGCGCCTGGACGCGCCGCCCGGCACGGACGCGGTGCGGCTGCGCCTCGCCGACCCGGAAGAGGCGCTCGCCGACTGCGAGCGGGTGTACGCGGCTCTGGTGCCGGGGCGGCCCGGGATGCCCGCCCGGCAGCCGGGCTGGGAGCGCCAGGCGCTGCTGGACGTCCCCGCGATGCGGGCCGGCGGGTCGCCGCTGAAGTGCGTGGTCGCCGAGGGGCCGGACGGCGCGGTGGCCGGGTACGCCCGCTACCGGGTCACCCCCGAGTGGGACCTGTCGGGGTCCCAGGGGCGCGTGGACGTCTTCGATCTGGACGCGCTGGACCCGGCGGCGTACGCGGCGCTGTGGCGCTACCTCTTCGGGATCGACCTGACCTGGACGGTACGGGCGAACCGGCGGCCGGTGGACGATCCGGTGCTCCACCTGGTCAGCGACGTCCGCCGGTCGCGGCCGCGCTTCCGGGACTCGCTGCACCTGCGGCTGGTGGACCTTCCGGCGGCGCTGGAGGCGCGGACGTACGGGGCCCCGCTGGACGTGGTGCTTGAGGTGGAGGACGCGTTCTGCCCGTGGAACGCGGGGCGGTGGCGGCTGACCGCCGACGCGAAGGGCGGTGCGCGGTGCGCGCGGTCCGGGGATCCGGCGGAGCTGGCGCTGTCGGTACGGGAGCTGGGCTCGGCGTACCTGGGCGGCGTCACGCTCGCCTCGCTCGGGGCGGCGGGCCGGGTGCGCGAACCGCGGCCGGGCGCCCTGGCGGCGGCCTCGCGCGCGTTCGCGGGGGACGTGGCCCCCTGGCTCCCGCACGGGTTCTGATCCTGATCCGCGGGGCGGGCTCCCGGCCCTGGGAGACCCCCTAGCGGGACTGGCAGGCGGGGCACCAGAAGAGGTTGCGGGCGGCGAGGTCGGCGGTGCGGATCTCGCCCCCGCAGATGTGGCAGGGGAGGTTCGCCCGGCGGTAGACGTACACCTCGCCGCCGTGGTCGTCCACCCGCGGCGGACGCCCCATGGCCTCGGGCAGGTGTTCGTCACGGACGGTGTCGATCCGGTTGTTCCGCACGCCCTCGCGCATCAGCACGACGAGGTCGTCCCACATTCCGTCCCACTCGGCCCGCCGCAGGTCCCGGCCCAGGCGGTACGGGTCGATGCCGTGCCGGAAGAGGACCTCGGCCCGGTAGACGTTGCCGACGCCCGCGACGACCTTCTGGTCCATGAGCAGGGCGGCGACGGTGCTGCGCGAACGCGAGATCCGGGCCCAGGCCCGGTCCGGGTCGTCGCCCGGCCGCAGCGGGTCGGGGCCGAGCCGGTCGTGTATCTCCTTCTTCTCGCCCTCACCGATCAGCGCGCAGGCGGTCGGGCCGCGCAGGTCGGCGTAGTGCTCGCCGTTCAGCAGGCGCAGCCGGACCGTGTCGGTCGCGGGCGGCGCCGGGGCGGGGCCGAAGCCGAGCTTCCCGAAGAGGCCGAGGTGGATGTGGATCCAGGCGTCGCCCAGTTCCAGGAAGAGGTGCTTGCCGTGCGCCTCGGCACTGTCCAGTACCCGCCCGTCGAGCAGGGCCGCGCTCCGCGCGAACCGCCCCTGGGGGCTGGTGACCCGGACCGGCCGGGCGGCGAACCGCTCGGTGTGGTCCTGGGCGAGGCGGTGGATCGTATGCCCCTCGGGCACGGCTGGGCTCCTCGGAAGCGGCGGCGGTACGACGCGGGACGGCGCCTACGGCGCGGGACGGCATGACAACGGCCGTGCCACCCCCTGGGGGGGCGGCACGGCCGGAGAGCGGGATCAGCCCTGCGGGTGGTGGGCCGGGATCGGGGGGAGCTCGCCGGTCTGCTCGTAGGCGGAGAGCATCTCGATGCGCCGGGTGTGGCGCTCCTCGCCCGAGTACGGGGTCGCCAGGAAAGCCTCGATGAAGCTGACGGCCTCGTCCTGGGTGTGCATCCGGCCGCCGACGGAGATCACGTTGGCGTTGTTGTGCTCGCGGCCGAGCTTGGCGGTCTCGACGCTCCACGCCAGGATGGCGCGGACACCCTTGACCTTGTTCGCGGCGATCTGCTCACCGTTGCCGGAGCCGCCGATCACGATGCCGAGGCCGTCGGCGTCGGCGGCGGTCTTCTCCGCGGCCCGCAGGCAGAACGGCGGGTAGTCGTCCACCGCGTCGTAGATGTGGGGCCCGCAGTCGACGGGCTCGTGGCCGTTGTTCTTGAGCCAGTCCACCAGGTGGTTCTTGAGCTCAAAGCCGGCATGGTCGGATCCGAGGTACACGCGCATGGGTCGAGTGTGGCACGCGCCGGGCCGACGGCGGGCGGCGGGTGTCGCGTAAGTCACTTCTAAAGCTCAAGTAAACCCAAACAACGCAGATGGGACACGGCAGGACCGAGGTCCTGGACGTTCATCCCAACGCAACGATCCGGACTGAGGTCTTCCGCACCGCGTTCATCTCAGGTTTGAATGCCGGGGCTCGCAACCCGAGAACCTAAGGAACCGTCCATGAGCTCCACGACGACCCTTCAGAAGGCAGGCGACTCCTCCGGTGACCCCGGTGGCGCCCAGCCGTCAGACGGTCTGAAGGCCGGCCTCAAGAACCGCCACCTGTCCATGATCGCCATCGGCGGTGTCATCGGCGCCGGCCTCTTCGTCGGCTCCAGCGGCGGCATCGCCAAGGCCGGCCCCGCCATCCTGGTCTCCTACGCGCTCGTCGGCGCGATGGTGGTCTTCGTGATGCGGATGCTGGGCGAGATGGCCGCCGCCAGCCCGAACTCGGGCTCGTTCTCCGCCTACGCCGACCGGGCGCTCGGCCGCTGGGCCGGCTTCTCCATCGGCTGGCTGTACTGGTTCTTCTGGGTCGTGGTGCTGGCCGTGGAGGCCACCGCCGGCGCGGTGATCCTCGAAAGCTGGATCCCTGCCGTTCCGCAGTGGGCCTGGGCGCTGATCGTGATGGCGGTGCTGACCGTCACCAACCTGGGCTCGGTCGCCTCGTACGGCGAGTTCGAGTTCTGGTTCGCGGGCATCAAGGTCGTCGCCATCGGCGGCTTCGTGATCGTCGGTCTGCTGGCCGTCTTCGGCGTCCTGCCGGGCTCGGACAACCCGGGCGCGGGCTTCGCCCACCTCACCGACGCCGGCGGGTTCATGCCCAACGGCTGGGGCGCGATCCTCACCGGTGTGCTGATGGTCGTCTTCTCCTTCATGGGCAGCGAGATCGTCACCCTGGCCGCCGGCGAGTCCGAGGACCCGCGCCGCGCGGTCACCAAGGCCACCAACTCGGTGATCTGGCGCATCGGCGTCTTCTACCTGGGCTCGATCTTCGTCGTCATCACCCTGCTGCCGTGGAACGACAAGTCGATCCTGGAGAAGGGCTCGTACGTCGCCGCCCTGGACTCCATCGGCATCGCGCACGCCGGGCAGATCATGAACGTGATCGTCCTGACGGCCGTGCTGTCCTGCCTGAACTCGGGCCTCTACACCGCCTCCCGCATGGCGTTCTCGCTGGGCGAGCGCGGTGACGCCCCGAAGGCGTTCGCGAAGGTCAACAAGCGAGGCGTGCCCGTCGCCGCGATCCTGGGCTCCGTCGTGTTCGGCTTCGTCGCCGTCTACTTCAACTACGCCTTCAAGGACACGGTCTTCAACTTCCTGCTGAACTCCTCGGGCGCGGTCGCCCTCTTCGTGTGGCTGGTGATCTGCCTGACGCAGCTGCGGATGCGCAAGATCCTGGTCCGCGAGGCGCCGGAGAAGCTGACCGTCAAGATGTGGCTCTTCCCGTACCTGACCTACGCCACCGCCGCGATGATCGTCTTCGTCCTGGGCTACATGCTCTTCGACGACGCCAACCGCCAGGTCGTCGTGCTGTCGCTGCTGGTCGCGGCCGTGGTGCTGTCGGTCGGCGTGTTCCGCGACGGCCGCCGCAAGGCCGCCGAGCGCGCGTCGGTGTAACCCGCGAGGGCGGCGCGGCCCGCCCGGCCGCCGCCCCGGAACGTCAGCAGCCCCGGACCGCCGCTCGCGGTCCGGGGCTGCTGTACAGCCGGCGTACTGAGGGGACGGGCCGCTCAGCCGCGGCGGCCCACCAGCTTCCAGGCGGCCGGCAGGGCGCCCATCGCCAGCGCGGCCTTGAGCGCGTCGCCGATCAGGAACGGGGTCAGGCCCGCCGCGACGGCCGCGGTCAGGGACATCCCGGTCGAGGCCATCAGGTAGGGCACGCCGACCGCGTAGATCACGGCCGAGCCGAGCACCATCGTGCCCGCGGTGCGCAGGACCGAGCGGTCCGCGCCGTGGCGCGCGAGGGCGCCGACGACGGTGGCGGCCAGCAGCATGCCGAGCACGTAGCCGAAGGAGGCCCCGCCGGCTCCGGAGGTGCCGTTCGCGAACCACGGCATCCCGGCCGCGCCGACGAGGGCGTACAGGGCGAGCGCGAGGAAGCCGCGGCGGGCGCCGAAGGCCGTGCCCACGAGCAGCGCGGCGAAGGTCTGCCCGGTGACGGGGACCGGGGAGCCGGGAACCGGTACGGCGATCTGCGCGGCGAGCCCGGTGAGCGCGGCTCCGCCGACCACGAGCGTGATGTCGCGGACGCGGCTCGCGGGCAGCAGGTCGGCGAGGACGGCGCCGGGCCGGAAGACGGCGGGCGAGGCGGAAGCGGTGCTCATCGTGGCTCCGAGGGTGAGGGGTTCGACCGGGACACCGTGACGCTAACCCCGCCTCCCGTCCGGTCCCACCGCCACCCGGCACAAAGCGATGATCCCCGCAGTGGTGGGGAGTTCACAAAAAGCCTCTACCCAGAGGTAACCAGAGCGCCCGAAGTGATGCGGATCACCCCTGCGATAAGCGCGTGAGGTCCGTTTTGCGTCGCCGCTCCTGACTCGGAGACACTGTCGGAATGTCACAAGCACCCCTGTCGGACCTCCCGGCGGAACCCCTGAGCCACGGCCTCAAGCAGCGCCACCTGACCATGCTGGGCCTCGGCGGCGTGATCGGCGCCGGGCTGTTCGTCGGCTCCGGAGCGGGCATCGGGATCGCCGGTCCGGCGATCATCTGCTCCTACCTGCTCGCGGGCGTCCTGGCGATGCTGGTGATGCGGGCGCTCGGCGAGATGTCCGCCGCCATGCCCGCCTCGGGCTCCTTCTCCGTGTACGCGGAGAAGGCGCTGGGGCGCTGGGCCGGCTTCTCGGCGGGCTGGCTCTACTGGTTCCTGCTGGTCGTGGTGCTGGCCGTGGAGGCGACCGGCGCCGCGAAGATCGCGAACGGCTGGCTGCCGTCGGTGGACCAGTGGGTCTGGGTGCTGATCTTCATGGTGGTCTTCACCGTGAGCAACCTGGCCGCCGTGAAGAACTTCGGCGAGTTCGAGTTCTGGTTCGCCGCCCTCAAGGTCGGCGCGATCGTGCTGTTCCTGATCCTGGGGACCCTGGCGATCTTCGGCCTGCTCCCCGACACCGATCCGGTCGGCATGGCCAACCTGACCGGCCAGGGCGGGTTCTTCCCCGCCGGCATGGGCGGGGTGGTCGCCGGCATGCTCGCCGTCGTCTTCGCCTTCGGCGGTCTGGAGGTCGTCACGATCGCGGCCGCCGAATCGCAGGACCCGGCCCGCTCCGTGGCCCGCGCGGTGCGCAGCGCGGTGTGGCGCATCCTCTTCTTCTACGTCGGCTCGATGCTGGTCATCGTGACCCTGCTGCCGTGGGACTCGCTGGAGCCCGGCGAGAGCCCGTACGTCGCCGCGCTGGACTCCATCGGCATCCCGGCGGCCGGCCAGATCATGAACATCGTGGTGTTCGTGGCCCTGCTGTCGGCGCTGAACGCGAACCTGTACGGCTCCTCGCGCATGGTGTTCTCGCTGGCCGAGCGGGGCGAGGCGCCGTCGTCGCTGCTGAAGGTCTCGGACGGCGGGGTACCGCGCCGGGCCGTCTTCGCCTCGGTGGCCTTCGGGTTCGTGTCGGTGGTGCTGAACCTGCTGTGGCCGGAGACGATCTTCCTCTACATGCTCAACGCGGTCGGCGCGGTGCTGCTGTTCGTGTGGGCGCTGATCGCGGTCTCGCAGCTGAGGCTGCGCCGGATCATCGAGCGGGACATGCCGGAGCGGCTCACGCTGCCGATGTGGCTGTTCCCGTACCTCACGTGGGCCGCGCTGATCGGCATGGCGGCGGTGCTGGTGCTGATGCTGTTCGACGACTCGGCCCGGCCGCAGCTGCTGTGGTCGACCGGTGCCGCCGTCCTGGTCCTGCTGGTGGCGTGGATGCGGGAGATCCGCGCGCGCCGGGCCGCCTGACGCCCGACACGCACCGCGGGCGCCCGGCATCCGAAGGCCCCGGGCACCCGCGCCTCGTACGGGGAGGATCACGGGCGATGGAACACGTGTCCGCATGCTGGACACGCAACGTCCGATTATCGGACGATCGGCACACTGGGCGCATGAGTCAGCGCACGATCACGCACCCCGAGCAGCAGGCGCCGCCGCAGGCCGACGCCGGCTCCCCCCTCGGCAACGGACTGAAGCAGCGCCACCTTTCGATGATCGCCCTCGGCGGCGTCATCGGCGCGGGCCTCTTCGTCGGCTCCGGCGCCGGCATCGCGGCCGCCGGTCCCTCGATCGTGCTGGCGTACGCGGCGTCCGGGCTGCTCGTGATGTTCGTGATGCGGATGCTCGGCGAGATGTCCGCCGCCGATCCCGCCTCCGGCTCCTTCTCCGTACACGCGGAGCGGGCGATCGGGCCCTGGGCCGGGTTCACCGCGGGGTGGATGTTCTGGACGCTGCTGTGCGTGGGCGTGGCCATCGAGGCCATCGGCGCGGCGCACATCGTGACCGGCTGGTTCCCGGGCACCCCCTCGTGGATGTGGGTGCTGGTCTTCATGGCCCTGTTCTGCGGGTCCAACCTGGCCGCCGTGAAGAACTTCGGCGAGTTCGAGTTCTGGTTCGCCGCCCTGAAGATCGGCGCGATCGGCCTCTTCCTGGGCCTGGGCGTGCTCGCCGTGCTGGGCGTCCTGCCCGGCACGGACTCCCCCGGCACCGCCAACCTCCTGCACGACGGCGGCTTCCTGCCGGGCGGCGTGGACGGCCTGCTGGTCGGCCTGCTCGCCTCGGTCGTCGCGTTCGGCGGCCTGGAGACCGTGACCATCGCGGCCGCCGAGTCGGAGAACCCGGTCAAGGGCGTCGCCCGGGCCGTGCGGACCACGATGTGGCGGATCGCCATCGTCTACGTCGGCTCGATGCTGGTCATCGTGACCCTGCTGCCGTGGAACGACCCGGCCGTCACGCAGGACGGCCCGTACGCGGCCACCCTGGACCACCTGGGCATCCCCGCGGCCGGCGAGATCATGAACGTGGTCATCCTGATCGCGCTGCTGTCCGCGATGAACGCCAACATCTACGGCTCCTCCCGCATGGCCTACTCCCTCGTCGCCCGCGGCCAGGGCCCGAAGGCGCTGGCCAAGGTCACCGGCCGGGTGCCGCGCCGCGCGGTGCTCGCCTCCTCCGGCTTCGGCTTCGCCACCGTGCTCCTCTCCTACTGGTACCCGGACACCCTGTTCGCCTGGCTGCTGAACATGGTCGGCGGGGTCATCCTCGTCGTCTGGGGCTTCATCGCCGTCTCCCAGCTCGTGCTGCGCCGCCGGCTGGAGCGCGAGGCCCCCGGGAAGCTGGTCGTGCGGATGTGGGGCTTCCCGTACCTGACGTGGGTGGCGCTCGCCGCAGTGGCCGCAGTCCTGGCGCTGATGGCGCTGGACGCGGACACCCGGGTGCAGGTCGTCTTCACCGGCGGGCTGACCGTCGCCCTCGCGGCGACCGGCTGGGCCCTCCAGCGCCGGGCGGCCGCCCGCACGGCGCGATAAGGCTCCCGTCCGGCGCGACACCCCCGCCGGACGGCAGGTCAGAGGCCGGGCTCATGCGAACGCATGGGCCCGGCCTCCGGCATTCCGGAGGACTTGACAGGAGAGGTAACCCTTACATGTGACCTGGAATAGATACTGCTAGCGTGCAGTTGCGCATTGATTGCAATAAGCAGTTGGCACGCTGAGGGGACCGGACACACGCATGGCCATTTACACGCTTCCTGAGCTTCCTTACGACTACGCGGCGCTGGAGCCGGTGATCAACCCGCAGATCATCGAACTGCACCACGACAAGCACCACGCGGCCTACGTCGCGGGCGCCAACACCACGCTGGAACAGCTGGAGGAGGCGCGCGACAAGGAGAACTGGGGCGCGCTGAACGGCCTGGAGAAGAACCTCGCGTTCCACCTCTCCGGCCACATCCTGCACAGCATCTACTGGCACAACATGGCCAGTCCCACGACCGGTGACGGCGGCGGCGTCCCGGACGAGAAGGACGGCCTCGGCGACCTGCCGGCCGCCATCACGGAGTCCTTCGGCTCCTTCGCCGCCTTCCGCAAGCAGCTGACCTTCGCGTCCTCCGCGACGCAGGGCTCCGGCTGGGGCGTGCTCGCGTACGAGCCCATCAGCGGACGTCTGATCGTCGAGCAGATCTACGACCACCAGGGCAACGTGGGCCAGGCCTCCGTGCCGATCCTGGTGTTCGACGCCTGGGAGCACGCCTTCTACCTTCAGTACAAGAACCAGAAGGTGGACTTCATCGAGGCCATGTGGAACGTCGTCAACTGGCAGGACGTGGCCAAGCGCTACGCCGACGCCAAGGCGAACACCCCGCTGCTGATCCCGGCCGGCACGGCCTGATCGGCGCCACCCGCCCGTCCGCCTCGTGATCGTCTTCTCACCCTTCACGTGCGGGCGTGTCCACCAGAAGGCCCCCGCGAGGACATGACTCGCGGGGGCCTTCTGCGTGCTCGGCGGCGGCCGCCGACCGGTCGGGCGTGCGTCCGGCCGGCCGGACGGACGGACGGACGGCCGGACGGACGGACGGACGGCCGGACGGACGGACGGACGGCCGGATCGACGGACGGCCGGGGCGGGCTACTCGAAGGAGGGGCCCTGGGTACGGGTGCGCTTGATCTCGTAGAAGCCCGGCGTGGAGGCGACGAGCAGGGTGCCGTCCCACAGCCGGGCGGCGGCCTCGCCGCGCGGGGTCGGGGTGACGACCGGCCCGAAGAAGGCCACGTCGTCGCCCTCGGCGCCGGGAACGGAGATCACCGGGGTGCCGACTTCCTGGCCCACGCGGTCGATGCCGTCGTTGTGGGAGGCCCGCAGCACCTCGTCGTACTCGTCGGAGTCGGCGTACGCGAGCAGCTCGGCCGGGAGGCCGACCTCGTCCAGCGCCGCGGCGATGACCTCGCGGGTCGGGCCGTGGCCCTCGTTGTGGATCTTGGTGCCGAGTGCGGTGTAGAGCTTGCCGGTGACCTCGGCGCCGTGCTTCTGCTGGGCCGCCACGACCACGCGCACCGGGGCCCAGCCCTTGGGGCCGAGCAGCTCGCGGTAGGTCTCGGGGAGCTCCTCGAGCTTGTTCTCGTTGAGGACGGCCAGGCTCATCACGTGCCAGCGGACCTCGACGTCGCGGACCTTCTCGACCTCCACCATCCAGCGCGACGTCATCCACGCCCAAGGGCAGAGCGGGTCGAACCAGAAGTCGACCGGAGTCTTCTCGCGCACCTGGGTGTCGGTCATGTCTCTCCTCAAGTCAGACAAAGGCATCACTGGGACCACGTCCTCCGTCGCCAACCAGGCCGGAGTCCCGCGCATTCCCCCGTGCGAGGATTCGTCGGAAGAACGCGATCACGCACGAAGGAGTGCAGGTGCCCGGAGAGAATCTGTCCCGCGACGAGGCCCGTGGGCGGGCCGAGCTGCTGTCCGTCGACGGCTACGAGGTGGTCCTCGACCTCCGGTCCGCCGTCGAGGAGGCCGAACCGGCCCAGGGTCCCCGGACCTTCCGCTCGGTGACGACGATCCGCTTCCGGGCCACGGCCCCGGGCTCCGCCACCTTCGCGGACCTGATCGCGCCCTCGGTGAACTCCGTGACCCTCAACGGGCGCGCGCTGGACCCGTCGGCCGTCTTCGACGGGTCGCGGATCGCACTGGCCGGCCTGGACGCCGAGAACGTCCTGGTGGTGGACGCGAACTGCGCGTACAGCCGGACCGGCGAGGGCATGCACCGGTTCGTGGACCCGGAGGACGGCGAGGTCTACCTCTACACCCAGTACGAGCCGGCGGACGCCCGCCGGGTGTACGCGAACTTCGAGCAGCCGGACCTGAAGGCGCCGTACCGCTTCGAGGTGACGGCGCCCGCGGGCTGGCAGGTGTGGAGCAACGGCGCCGAGGAGTCCCGTCAGGGCGAGGTCCGGCGGTTCGCCGAGACCGCGCCGATCTCCACGTACATCACGTGCGTGGTGGCCGGGCCGTACCACTACGTCACGGACTCCTACACCCGCGGGGACCTGACGATCCCGCTGGGCGCGATGTGCCGCAAGGCGCTGGCGAAGCACTTCGACGCGGAGGACGTGTTCCTCGTGACGAAGCAGGGCTTCGACCTCTTCCACGAGATCTTCGACTACCCGTATCCCTTCGGGAAGTACGACCAGGCCTTCGTGCCCGAGTACAACCTGGGCGCGATGGAGAACCCGGGGATGGTGACCTTCCGGGAGGAGTACATCTTCCGCGGCAAGGTCACGCAGGCCGCCTACGAGCGCCGCGCGAACGTCATCCTCCACGAGATGGCGCACATGTGGTTCGGCGACCTGGTCACCATGAAGTGGTGGGACGACCTGTGGCTGAAGGAGTCCTTCGCGGACTTCATGGGCTCCTTCGGGCTGGTCGAGGCCACCCGCTTCGACCAGGCGTGGGTGACCTTCGCCAACAGCCGCAAGGCGTGGGCCTACCGGGCCGACCAGCTGCCGTCCACGCACCCGATCACGGCCGACATCCGTGACCTGGAGGACGCCAAGCTGAACTTCGACGGGATCACGTACGCCAAGGGCGCCGCGGTCCTCAAGCAGCTGGTCGCCTACGTCGGACGGGACGCCTTCCTGGAGGGCGCGCGCCGCTACTTCAAGGCCCACGCCTACGGGAACACCACCCTGGACGACCTGCTGTCGGTGCTGGCGGACGTGTCCGGGCGGGACATGGCCGAGTGGTCGCGGGCCTGGCTCCAGACCGCGGGCGTGAACGCGCTGACCCCGGTGGTGACGTACGACGCGGGCGGGCGCGTGACCGAGCTGGCGGTGCTCCAGGAGGGCGAGGAGCTCCGGCCGCACCGGGTCGCGGTCGGCCTGTACCGGCTGGAGCCGGACGGCACCCTGGTGCGCTACGCGCGGGCCGGTGTCGACGTGGTGGGCACGCGGACCGCGGTGGCGGAACTGGCCGGGAGCGAGCGGCCCGACCTGATCCTGGTCAACGACGAGGACCTCACCTACTGCAAGATCCGCTTCGACGAGGGCTCGCTGGCCACGCTGCGCGCGCACCTGGGCGACCTCACGGACCCGCTCGCGCGGGCGCTGTGCTGGTCCGCCCTGTGGAACCTGACGCGCGACGGCCTGATGCCGGCGCGCGACTTCGTCGCGCTGGTCCTGGCGCACGCGGGCCGGGAAACGGAGGTGGGCGTCCTGCAGATGGTGCACGCGCAGGCCCTCACCGCGGTCACCCACTACGCGGCGCCGCGGTGGCGCGAGGAGGGCGGCCGGGAGGTGGCGGCGGGCGCGCTGCACGAACTGCGGCTGGCCGAGCCGGGGTCGGAACACCAGCTCACCTGGGCCCGGTTCTTCGCGGCGGGCGCGGCGACCGAGGGCGACTTCCAGTTGCTCCTGGGGCTGCTGGACGGATCGGCGCGGATCGACGGCCTGGAGGTGGACCAGGAGCTGCGGTGGGACTTCCTGCTGCCGCTCGCCGCGCACGGGGCGGTGGACGAGGGCGTGCTCGCCGCCGAACTGGCCCGGGACGACACCGCGTCGGGCAAGCGGCACCAGGTGCGGTGCCTGGCGGCGCGGCCGTCCGCGGCGGTCAAGGACCAGGCGTGGGCGGCGGTGGTCGAGTCGGACGGCCTGTCGAACGCGCTGGTGGAGGCGACGATCGCGGGCATGCAGCAGTCCTCGCAGCGCGGGCTGCTGGCCGCCTACACCGGGCGGTACTTCGAGGTTCTCGAACGGGTGTGGGCCGAGCGGTCGATCCAGATCGGGATGGACGTGGTGAGGGGTCTCTACCCGTCGCTCCAGGACTCCGCGGAGACGGTCGGCGCCACGGACGCCTGGCTGGACGCCCACCCGGCGGCCCCGCCGGCCCTGCGGCGCCTGGTCCTGGAGTCCCGCGACGACCTGGCCCGCGCCCTGCGCGCCCAGCGCTGTGACGAGAACGCCTCCGTCTGACCCGTGACGGTCCGGGGGCCCGGGGCCGGCCCCGGGCCCCCCCCCCCAGGTGCTGCCCGGAGCCCCCCGGGGGGCGGGGCCCCCACCGCCGTGGAAAGCCCCAGAATTATACCCCGCGGGTGGCGGG
>NZ_JBEOXU010000110.1:0-21959 GCF_040296725.1 Streptomyces sp. NPDC002044 | reverse complement strand
GCGCGATCATCGACCAGGTGATCGCCCAGTACCGCGCCGAAGGACAGGACCGCAGCGACCTGCTGTCCCTGCTGCTGTCCGGCACCGACGCGGAGGCCCCGGCTATCAGGCCGTGCTCCGCTACCGCGCGCCCGACGGCTCCGAGCAGCAGCTGATCCGCCGCTCGGCGCCCGGCACCCCGCACCCGGAGTGGCAGATCCTGCACGAGCTGCGCGCGATGAACGTGCCGCCGCAGCAGGTGCTGGAGCTGCACACCGAGCTGGCGTCCTGTGAGCTGCCCGGCGGGTACTGCGCCCGGATGATCCGGGAGACCTGGCCGCAGGTACGGATCACCAGCGTGGCCCCGTACGGGACGGACCACGCGGGCCGCCAACAGGGCATGCGGCACCTGCTCACCCACCAGGGGGAGCTGCACCAGGTGGCCGACGGCCCGGCGCGCCCCGCGCCGGTACGGGCCCCGCTGCCGCAGGTCCCGCTCCAGCCGGCGATCCCCCTGGACGCCATCGCGCAGGAACTGGCGGGGGCCTTCGGCCCGCAGGGCGTGTTCCGCTTCGAGCAGCGTGCCGTGTCCCGTCAGGGCGTGCCGGAGATCGTGGCGCAGACCCTGATGTGGGCGGGCGTACCCGTCGACTTCGGGCCGTTCTTCTGGGGCCAGGCGGTACCGGGCCAGCCCGTGCCGACGCTGGCCGAACTGGCCGCGCAGCGGCAGGTGCAGCCGGCGTCGGACGCCGGCTCGTACCTCGTCGTCGGCAGCGACTTCGGCAAGGCGCTCTGCGTGCAGTACGGGACCGCGAGCATCGTGGCGGTGCCGGTGGAGGGCGGTCCGGGCGGTGCCCCGGTGCCGCCGCAGTTCGTGAACTCCAGCCTGCCGCAGTTCGTTCGGTCCCTGGCGATGCTGGGCCACATGTGGCGGCTGCGGCAGCATCTGACGCCGGAGCAGGCGGGCCGCTGGACCGTCGATTTCCAGGCGAATCTGGCGGGCCTCGACAGCGCCGCGCTGGCGTCGCCGGAGAACTGGTGGTCGGTGCTGCTGGAGCAGATGTGGGACGGACTGCTGTGATCGCCGGCTGATCCGAAGATCGGTTGAATGGCCGGGGCGAGACCTTCGAACAGGGTCTCGGCCCGGCCATTCCGGCTTCCGCTCGCACATGACGCATCCTTGACAGGAATCCCCGCGAGAGAGGCGTTTCCCGGATGAGTGCACCCATTGCGACCGTGCGCGGCCGCGGCTACCGCACGGAAGAGGTCGACCGGTATCTCGCCCGGCTCTCCGGCAGCCGTGACGAGGCCCGGGAGCGGGTGGCACGGCTGACCGTCCTGGCCGAGGAGCGCGAGGGCGAGGCGGCGCGGCTCCGCGAGACGGTGTCCCGGCTGGCCCCGCAGACGTACGACGAACTCAGCGAACGGGCCCGGCGGATCCTGCTGCTCGCCCGGGAGGAGTCGCAGACGCTGGGGGAGGACGCGCGGGCGGACGCCGCCGCGACGCGGGACGCGGCCAGCGCGCACGCCGAGCGGGTGGCGGAGCTGGCCCGCCACGACGCGGAGGCGGTACGGGAGCAGACCGAGGTACGGGCCCGGCAGGGGCTGTTGCGGGCCCAGCGGGAGGCGGACGACGCGCGCGCGGGGGCGCGGGACGACGCGGAGGCGTGGCGCGCGGAGGGCCAGGCCGCGCTGGACGGGATGCGGCGGCGGTCGGAGGAACTGCTGGCGGAGCGCGAGCAGGAGCAGACGGACCGGTGGGACGCGGCCGAGCGGGAACTGGCGGCGCGGGACGCGGAGCTGGCGGCGCGCCAGGCGGAGCTGGAACGGCACGCGGAGGCGCGGCTGGCCGAGGCGCGGCGGGCGTTCGCCGAGGCGGAGGAGTCGGCGCGGCACGGGCAGGAGGACGCCGAGGCCGCGGCCGCCGAGGTGATCGCGGAGGCCAGGGTCCAGGAGGAACGGGTGGCCCGGGAGACGGACCGGGTGCTGCGGGAGCACACGGAGTCCCAGGATGAGATGCGGGCCCACATGAACCACGTCCGCTCCAGCCTGGCGGCACTGACGGGCCGGGCCCCGGCGGGGGGCTGAGCCACCGCCGGTTCCCCGTCGGTTCCCCGTCGGTTCCGGCCCGCCGGTCAGGGGAGTTTCGCGAGGAATCCGGCGATCAGCGGGGCGATGGCCGGGAGGTGGGTCTCCAGGGCGAAGTGGCCCGCGCCGTCGAAGACGTGGACCTCCGCGTCCGGCACGTCCCGGCGGTACGCCTCGGCGCCCGCGGGGGTGAAGAAGGGGTCTCCCGCACCCCACACGACCAGCACCGGCAGGCCCGCGGAGCGCAGCCAGGACTGCCAGACGGGGTACTGGGCGACGTTCGAGGCGTAGTCGAAGGCCAGGTCGGCCTGGGCGTCGGCGCGCCCCGGGAGGCCGAGGTAGTGGACGTCGAGGGTCCAGCCGTCGGGGGACAGCAGGCCGGTGTCGGCGACGCCGGTCTCGTACTGGAAGCGGGTGCCCTCCGCGGTGAACAGGCCGCGGACGCGCTCCTCGTCGCCCGGGACCTCGCGGCGCAGCCCGGTGAAGGCGCGGGCCGCGTCCGAGAGGCCCTCCTCGTAGGCGTTGCCGTTCTGCACGATCAGCCCCGTCACCCGTTCCGGCCGCCGCGCGGCGACCCGGAGGCCGACGGGCGCGCCGAAGTCGAAGACGTAGAGCGCGAAGCGGGCCAGGCCGAGGGCGTCGGCGAAGCCCTCCACGATGTCGGCGAGCCTTTCGAAGGTGTACGTGAACCCGGCCGGCGCCTCGGTGCGGCCGGAGCCGGGGTAATCGGGTGCGATCAGCCGGTACGGGGTGTCCCCGAGGGCGTCCATCAGGCGGGCGAACTGGTGCGAGGAGGTGGGGAAGCCGTGCAGGAGCAGCAGGACCGGGCCGTCGGCGGGGCCGCTCTCGCGGTAGGCGACGCGGACGCCGTCCACGTCGACGCTGAGGTGCCGGACGGGCGGAACGGCGGTGCGGAGAGCGGTGCGGAGAGCGGTCATCACATGGCTCCTTGGGTCTTGGTCCCATTAGTCTTGCCCGATCGTGGCTAATGGGTCAAGTGGTGGGAGTAGCATTAGCCGGGTGACAGTGACCTTCCCGCTCACCGGTGAGCCCCTCGCGCTGGACCTGCTCAACACCCGCACCGCGCAGGACGACCTCGTCGCGGGGCCGTCCGGTCTCGCCGCCTGGCTGGCGGCGCAGGCCGGGCGGCTGACCCCCGTCACCGCCGTGGGCCCGGCCGAGGTGGCCGCCGTGGCGGGCGTACGGGAGGCCGCGCGCCCGGCACTGGAGGCCGTGCGCAGCGGCGGCCGGCCGCCGGCCGGCGCCCTGCGCACGCTGAACGCGGCCCTGGCGGCCGCGCCGGTCCGCCGCGAGCTGCTCTGGGGCGCGGAGACGGGCCTGGCCGCGGCGTCGCGCAGGGACGCCGAGCCGCCCCTGCTGCTCGCCGCGGAACTGGCCGAGGCGGTCGCGGAGCTGCTGACCGACCCCCGGGTGGCGTCGGTGCGGGCGTGCGAGGCCGAGGACTGCGTCCTGCTGTTCCTGCCCGCGCATCCGCGCCGGCGCTGGTGCGTGGCGGCGGCCTGCGGCAACCGGGCCCGGGTGGCCCGCTACTACGCCCGCCACAAGTAGCCGCCGCGCGGCGCCCCGGCTACGGAGCCGGGGCGGGCCGCGCCGGTGACCCCTCGTAGCAGTACGGGTCGCTGCGCAGGCCGCGGGCGGTGACCACCACCGTGAAGGGCGCCGTCGCGGCGGCCGGCAGCGGGGCCGTCAGGGCGCCGGTCAGCGGGTCCGCCACCGCCGGGAGGACGGTGTCGTCCACCGAGACGCGGGTCGCCTGGCCCGCCGGGCCGGTGCTGAAGCCGCCGCCCTCGACGGTGAGCCGGCCGTCGTGGACGTGGACGTCGGTGATCACCGGGGTGGCCCGGGTGGCCAGCTTGTTCACCAGGTACGCCCCGGCCGGGGCGCCGGTGAGCGCCCAGATCTCGTCGGGCAGGCGGGGCAGGCCGTCCCCCACGTCGGAGAGGAAGAAGAGCACCACGTAGAGCATGGTGACGGCGCTCAGCGCGACGTACTGGAGGTCGACGAGGTCGGTCCGGCCGCTGTCGTTCGAGATGAGCTCCCGCAGCGGGCGCCGCCCCGACGCGGTGGGCTTGGGGGCCGGTTTGGCCAGGGTGCCGTTCTCGACGCGCAGGCCCACGACCGTCTTCGCGGCGATCATGGCCACGTACGGGCCGCCGAGCAGCGGCAGGTACACCGACGTCAGGGTCGACATCGGGCCGTGCCCGCCGTGGAACCAGCCGATGCCGCCGCCCGCCGTGAGCCCGTACGCGAGGAGGGTGAGCAGCAGCCAGAGCAGGATCACCGTCCAGGCCAGGGCCATCACCGTGGAGGTGGAGAGCCGGCCGTCGCGGCCGGTGACGAAGCCCGGGCTGCGGCGCAGCCGCAGGGCGAGCGGCCCGGCCAGTGCGGCCAGGAGTGCCAGTGCGAAGAGTGCGGAAGCCATGTGATCCCCCCGGAAAACGGTCCTGGGCACGAGGGTCACCCATCGGATCGGTTCATGACAACCCGGACCGTGGCCCTCCGGCCCCTCCGGCCCCTTCGGCCCCCTCAGTCCTCCGGGAGGACGGGGAACCTCCTCGGGGCCGCCAGCAGCAGGATCAGCAGCGCGACGAGGGCGGCCACGGCCGCCCCGAGGAAGATGTGGTCGACGGCGGCGGCCACGGCCGCGCGCAGCTGGCCGGCGGCGGCCGGGGGGAGCAGCTCCGGCCGGTCCAGTGCCTTCGCCACGTCGTCCAGGCCGTCCGGCAGCCCGGGGGCGGACGCGTCCGTCAGCCGGGACGCGAGGGTGGCGTTGGCGACGGCGGCGAGCAGGGCCGCCCCGATGCTCTGGCCGACCTGCCGGCAGAACAGCACCGAGGCGGTGGCGGTGCCCCGTTCCGCCCAGCCCACGGTGGCCTGCACCCCGATCATCAGCGGCAGCTGGAAGAGGCCGAGCGCCGCCCCCAGCAGCAGCATGACCAGCGCGGGCTGCCAGGGCCGGGCGGGGTGCGGGAGCAGGGTGAAGGAGTACAGGATCACGGCGGCCAGGGATATCCCGACGGCGGCGGTGTTCCGGAACCCGATGCGCCGGTAGAGGTGCTGGCTGAAGGCGGCGGACAGCGGCCAGCTCAGGGTCATCACGGACATCACGAACCCGGCGCCGATGGGGTCCAGGCCCAGGACGGCCTGGGCGTACGTCGGCATGAACACCATCGGGGCGACCATCAGCAGCCCGAACACCGCCATCGCCAGGTTCACGGCGGCGATGGTGCGCCGCCGCCACACCCAGCCGGGCAGGATCGGCTCCGCCGCCCGGCGCTCCACCCCCACCACCACCGCGGCCAGCACCGCGCTCCCGGCCAGCAGCCCCAGCGAGGGCGCGGACAGCCAGGGCCAGGCCACCCCGCCCTGGACCAGTGCGAAGAGCAGCACCCCGCCGCAGGCGAACACTGCCAGCGCCCCGGCCCAGTCGACCGGGCCCCGGCGTCCGGGGGACCGTACGGGCTCCACCAGGTGGCGGGCGACCATCCACAGGGCGAGCGCGGCCAGCGGCAGGTTGAGCAGGAAGATCCAGCGCCAGTGGGCGTACGCGGCGAGCAGCCCGCCCACCGCCGGGCCCGCCACCGACGAGGCGGCCCACACGGTGGACATGCGGGCCTGGATCCGGGGCCGGTCCTTCAGCGGGTAGAGGTCGGCGGCCAGGGTCTGGACCGTGCCCTGGAGGGCGCCGCCGCCCAGCCCCTGGACGATCCGGAAGGCGATCAGGGCGCCCATGTTCCAGGCGAGTCCGCACAGCAGCGAGCCGACGAGGAAGAGGCCGATCCCGAAGAGCAGGACCGGCTTGCGGCCGAAGGTGTCGGCCAGCTTCCCGTACACGGGCAGGGTGACGGTGACGGCCAGCAGATAGCCGGAGAACAGCCAGGAGAAGACGGAGAAGCCGCCGAGGTCGCCGACGATCTGCGGGACGGCGGTCGCGACGATGGTGCTGTCCAGGGCGACCAGGGCCATGCAGAGCATCAGCGAGGCGACCACCGCCGACGGCGGCCGGCCCGCGGCGGACCGCGCCGTCGTCCCGCCCGCGGCCGTACCGGCCGCGGCGGCGCCCCCGCTCTCCCCTGACCCCACCGGATTCCTTCCCCCTGCACACAGATGCGGGGAACACCTTCTCACCGGCGGCGTACCGGGTGGTATCCCCCAGACCCGGTCCGCCGGAGGGTGGAGAACCCCTAGGGGGCACTCCGCACAACGGCCCAGGGACGGCTCGTCCCGGCGGAGGAGGCCCAGGGCTGCCCCGCGTCCTTAACTGGTTCACATGGGCCGGGAATCGCGGGGGGTGGGGTTAACCCCCGGACGGATACGGCGACGGGCACCAGCGCGCCGGACCCCCGGTCCGCCCAGACTTCACGACGGCGACGCATGCACGCGGACGACGCACATCTACCGAGGAGAAGCACCGTGACAACGGCTATGACCGAGACCAGGCACGGGGTCACCGCAGGCCATGAAGCCGTCGCGGCCCGGGCGCGGAAGGTCGTCAAGTCCTACGGCTCCGGCGAGACGCGCGTGGTCGCCCTCGACGAGGTCGACGTGGACATCCGCCGCGGACAGTTCACCGCGATCATGGGTCCCTCGGGCTCCGGCAAGTCCACGCTCATGCACTGCCTCGCCGGTCTCGACACGGTGACCAGCGGGCAGATCCACCTCGACGACACCGAGATCACCGGGCTGAAGGACAAGAAGCTCACGCGGCTGCGGCGCGACCGGATCGGCTTCATCTTCCAGGCGTTCAACCTGCTGCCCACACTGAACGCCCTGGAGAACATCACCCTCCCCATGGACATCGCGGGACGCCGTCCCGACACGCAGTGGCTGAACCGGGTCGTGGAGACCGTGGGTCTCGCCGGCCGTCTGAAGCACCGGCCCACCGAACTCTCCGGCGGCCAGCAGCAGCGCGTGGCGGTCGCCCGCGCCCTCGCCGCCCGGCCGCAGATCATCTTCGGCGACGAGCCGACCGGAAACCTGGACTCCCGGGCCGGCGCCGAGGTGCTCGGCTTCCTGCGCCGCTCGGTCGACGAACTCGGCCAGACCATCGTCATGGTCACGCACGACCCGGTCGCCGCGTCCTACGCGGACCGCGTCATCTTCCTCGCCGACGGCCGCATCGTCGACGAGATGTACGGGCCCACCGCCGAGCAGGTCCTCGACCGCATGAAGGACTTCGACGCGCGCGGGCGGACCTCATGAGCGGCATGGTTCTGAAGACCTCGCGGCGCAACTTCGTCGCGCACAAGGGGCGGATGGCGCTCTCCGCCGTCGCGGTCATGCTCTCCGTCGCCTTCGTCTGCGGCACGCTGGTGTTCACCGACACGATGAACGCCACCTTCGACAAGCTGTTCGCCGTCACCAACTCCGACGTGACCGTCAGCCCGAAGGGGGCCCTGTCCGGGGAGGAGACCCCCGACAGCGGCAAGCCCGAGGTCCTCGACGGCGCCGTCGTCGCGAAGGTCGCCGCCGCCGAGGGCGTCAAGAGCGCCGAGGGCGGCGTCCTGTCGATGGCGGTCACGGTGGTCAACGCCAAGAACGAGAACATGGGCTCGACCACCGGCGCCCCGACCATCGCGGGCAACTGGAACGCCAACGAGCTCAAGTCCATGAAGATCACCGCCGGTCACGCACCGCGCGGCCCCACCGAGATGATGGTCGACGCCGACACGGCGAAGAAGCACGGCCTGGCGATCGGCGACGAACTGCGCACCATCGCCGTCACCGGCGACATCCGCGCCACCATCACCGGCCTCGCCGCCTTCACCGTCACCAACCCGGGCGCGGCCGTCGTCTACTTCGACACCGCCACCGCGCAGCGGCAACTGCTCGGCGCGGCCGGCGCCTTCACCCACGTCAACGTCACCGCGAAGGACGGGGTGAGCGACGAGCGGCTCAAGGCCGATGTCGCCGCCGCCGTCGGCGCGGACACCTACAAGCTGCAGACCTCGAAGGAGGCCGCGGCCGCCAACAGCCAGGACGTCGGCTCCTTCCTCGACGTCATGAAGTACGTGATGCTCGGCTTCGCCGGGATCGCCTTCCTCGTCGGCATCTTCCTCATCTTCAACACCTTCTCGATGCTGGTCGCCCAGCGGACCCGCGAGATCGGCCTGATGCGCGCCATCGGCGCCGACAGCGGACAGGTCCTCAAGTCCGTCGTCGTCGAGGCGTTCCTCCTGGGTGTCGTGGGATCGGTGCTGGGCGTCGGCGCGGGCGTGGGCCTGGCCGTCGGGCTCATGGAACTCATGGGCCAGATGGGCATGCACCTGTCCACCGATGATCTGACCGTCGCCTGGACCACCCCGGCCATCGGCGTGTTCCTCGGCGTCGTCGTCACCGTCGTGGCCGCCTTCGTCCCGGCCCGCCGGGCCGGGAAGGTCTCCCCGATGGCCGCGCTGCGCGAGTCCGGCGTCCCCGGCGACCGGAAGGCCGGCATCGTCCGCGCCGCCCTCGGCCTGGTCCTCACGGGCATCGGCGGCGCCGGACTGTTCCTCGCCGCCACGGCCGACGAGGCCGGACCCGGATCCATGTGGCTGGCCCTGGGCGTCGTCTTCACCCTCATCGGCTTCATCGTCATCGGACCGCTGCTCGCCGCGGGCGTGGTACGGGTGCTCTCCGGCGCGGTCCTGCGGCCCTTCGGCTCCGTGGGCCGCCTCGCCGAACGCAACGCGCTGCGCAACCCCCGCCGCACCGGCGCCACCGCCGCCGCGCTGATGATCGGCCTCGCCCTGGTCGCCTGCCTGTCGGTCGTCGGCTCCTCGATGGTGGCCTCCGCCACCGACGAGCTCGACGCGTCGGTCGGCGCGGACTACATCGTCAGCTCCACGGCCCAGCAGCCCGTCGTGCCCCAGGCCGAGCAGGCGGTGCGCGCCACCCCGGGCCTGGACCACGTCACCGCCTACCGCCTGGTGGAGGCCGCGGTCACGGCGCCCGACGGCACCACCGAGAAGGGGGAGGGCCTCGGCGCCACCGACCCGACGTACGCCCGGGACATCCAGCGCACGATGGTCGCCGGCGAGCACGCGGCGGCGTACGGCAAGGACTCCGTGTCGGTCGGCTCGGAGTACGCCACCGCGCACGCGGTCAAGCTCGGCGACGAGCTGACGGTCGCCTTCACCGGCGGGAACACCGTCAAGCTGAAGGTCGCCGCGATCACCAGCGACGAGGGCACCCTCGACAAGGGCATGAAGTACATCAGCACCGCCGTCGCCGAGGCCAACGTCCCGGCCGACCGGATGCCGCGCCCCTTCATGCTGATGGCCACCGCCGCGGACGGCCGGTCCGACGCGGCCGCGTACGCGGCGGTCAAGACGGCGCTGGCGGAGTACCCGCAGTACCAGGTCCTCAACCGGGCCGACTACAAGCAGGCCCTGAAGGACCAGGTCGGCCAGCTGCTGAACATGGTCTACGGACTGCTCGGCCTCGCCATCGTCGTCGCCGTCCTCGGCGTCGTGAACACCCTCGCCCTCTCGGTCGTCGAGCGGACCCGCGAGATCGGCCTGATGCGCGCCATCGGCCTCTCCCGCCGCCAGCTGCGCCGCATGATCCGCCTGGAGTCCGTGGTCATCGCCCTCTTCGGCGCCCTGCTGGGCCTCGGACTGGGCATGGTCTGGGGGGCCAGCGCGCAGCAGCTGCTCGCGCTGGAGGGCCTGAAGGTGCTGGAGATCCCCTGGCCGACGATCCTCGGGGTGTTCGCCGCCTCGGCCTTCGTGGGCCTGTTCGCCGCGCTGGTCCCGGCCTTCCGGGCCGGGCGGATGAACGTACTGAACGCGATCGCGAGCGAGTAGCACCGCCGCGCGGTCGCACGGGGGAAACAACGGGGGACGGCCCCGGACCCGCCCGGAAGGGAGGGTCCGGGGCCGCGCCGCGTCCGGGACGGGGCCGCGCCGGGAGCGGGACGGGGCAGCCGTCAGCCGCGGCGCATCAGCACGATGCCCTCTGCCTCGCCCACCACGGTGAACCGCTCGCCGGGGTGCAGCTGGGCGGCGTAGACGGTGGGGTCCTCGCCGGCCCACTTGGAGGCGTTGTCGATGGTGATCCAGTCCGGCACCACGCCCTGGGTGCCGCCGATCCAGAACACGCGGCAGCGCGAGGTCAGCCGGGTCAGCGGTGTGGTGTCCGCCTCGACGCTCGCCCCGTCGGGGATCCGCTCCAGGAGCCGCTCGATCGCGCCGACGCGGGCGGGCCGCTCGTACGTACGGGCCTCCGCCAGTTTGGCGCTCGGCAAGCCGGTCGCGGCCAGGGCCAGGCCGGCGGCGAGGACGGCGGTGGGCAGCTGGAGCGCGTACGCCCGCAGCCAGGGGCGCTCGCCGCGCCGGACGGTGTCGATGGCGTCGACGAGGGCGAGAGTCACGACGGGCATCAGCACGGCGCTGTAGTGCCAGTCCGTGGACCAGTAGTGGTCGTCCCCGGACAGGAACCGCCAGCCGAGGGTGGGGGCGGCGGCCAGCAGCAGCGGCGAGCGCAGCGCGAGCAGCCCGGCGGTGGGGATCAGGACCCAGCCCAGGGTGGTGAGCTTGGTGCCGAGGCCGGCGAGGGGCCCGCCGCCGTCGATCTTGTCCCAGTAGCCGTAGCCCGCGGTGGCGAAGGCCGGTATGAACACGGTGAACACCAGGACCGCGAAGACCGTGGCCCCGGCGGCGACGCCGAGCGCGAGCCGCACCGCCCGCAGGTCCGAGGGCCACGCCCGCCAGGCCACCACCACGGCCAGGGCGGCGAGCGTGAAGCCGAGGTCCTCCTTGACCAGGACCAGCGGCAGCCCCCACAGCAGGGCCGCCCGCCAGCGCCGGGCGAGGACCGCCTCCAGGGCGAAGGCGATCAGCGGCACGGCGAAGGCGATCTCGTGGAAGTCGAACTCCACGGCCCGCTGGACGCCCCAGGACAGCCCGTACGCCACCCCGAGCGCGACCCCCCGCGGCCGGCCCAGCAGCCGCCCGGCGGCCCGGGTGACCGGGACGGCGGAGAGCGCGAACAGCGCGGCCTGCACGACGAGCAGGGTCACGGGCCCGGGGAAGACCCGGTAGACGGGGGCGACGAGCGCGATGACCGGGCTGAAGTGGTCCCCGAGGATGTTGGCGCCGGGCCCCTTCAGGTCGGCGACGGGCTCCTGGAGGTGGGCGTAGGCGCGGATGGCCTGCTCGAAGATCCCCAGGTCCCAGGAGGCCCAGTCCATCCGGCGGAACCGCCCGACGGACAGGATCAGGTAGACGGGGAACAGCCCGGCGGCCACCGCGTAGGGGCCGGCCCACCGGGCCCTGACCTGCCCCACCGCGGCCGGGGCCGCGGGTGCAGGCCGGGTTATCGCGTCGCTCGTCACGGTCTCGTGCTCCTCGGCCGGGCGGCGTGAACTCCTGCGGACGGTGGCGCGGCGAGCTCAGACGGTCAATGCGGTCGTTACGTGGACATCGTAGAGCGGCGGCCCCCCGGCCCGGGCACCCCGTGCACCGTGCGCGGGGGCGTTCGCGCGCCACTCCCGCGGCGTCCGGAATCCCCCGCGCACGGGGGCGGCACGCGTCGTAGGGTGGGAACCCCCGGCCCGTTCGACGTGTCGGGCCCTTCGCGTTGCGCCCCTGACGCCCCACCGCACCCTCCATCGGACGGAAAGCCCTCTCCATGAGCCTGCACGGACTGCTCGACGCCGTCACCCGGGACCCCGCCCTCGCCGAGGCGGTCACCGCGGCCGGGGACGGCAATCGCATGTACGTGGACCTCGTCGGCCCGCCCGCCGCACGGCCGCTGGCGATCGCCGCGCTGGCCCGGCGGACCGAGCGGACCATCCTGGCGGTCACCGCCACCGGCCGCGAGGCCGAGGACCTCGCGGCCGCGCTGCGCTCGCTGCTGCCGCCCGACGAGGTCGTGGACTACCCGTCGTGGGAGACGCTGCCGCACGAACGGCTCAGCCCCCGCAGCGACACCGTCGGGCGCCGCATCGCCGTCCTGCGCCGGCTCGCGCACCCCAGCAAGGACGACCCGGCCGCGGGGCCCGTCAGCGTCGTGGTCGCCCCCATCCGCTCCGTGCTCCAGCCACAGGTCAAGGGGCTCGGGGACCTCGTACCGGTGAGCCTGCGCCAGGGGCGGAGCGCCGACCTCGGCGAGATCACCTCCGCGCTGGCGGCGGCCGCGTACGCGCGCGTCGAGCTGGTCGAGAAGCGCGGCGAGTTCGCCGTGCGCGGCGGCATCCTCGACGTGTTCCCGCCCACCGAGGAGCACCCGCTGCGCGTGGAGTTCTGGGGCGACGACGTCGAGGAGATCCGCTACTTCAAGGTCGCCGACCAGCGGTCCCTGGAGATCGCCGAGCACGGGCTGTGGGCCCCACCCTGCCGCGAGCTGCTGCTGACCGACGAGGTCCGGGAGCGGGCCGCGGCCCTCGCCGAGGCCCACCCGGAGCTGGGCGAACTGCTGAACAAGATCGCCGAGGGGATCGCCGTCGAGGGCATGGAGTCCCTCGCACCGGTCCTCGTCGACGACATGGAACTGCTGATCGACGTGCTGCCCGCCGGGGCGATGGCCGTGGTCTGCGACCCCGAGCGGGTCCGTACCCGCGCCTCCGACCTGGTGGCGACCTCGCAGGAGTTCCTGATGGCCTCCTGGGCGGCCACCGCCGGCGGCGGCGAGGCCCCCATCGACGTCGGCGCGGCCTCCCTGCGCGGGATCGCGGACGTCCGCGCGCACGCCCGCGAGCTGGGCATGATGTGGTGGTCGGTGTCCCCCTTCGCCGCCGACGAGACGCTGACACAGGCCGCTGACGCGTCGGGCACGGGATCGGACACCCTCAAGCTCGGCATGCACGCCCCGGAGGTCTACCGCGGCGACACGCCCCGGGCGCTCGCCGACACCAAGGCGTGGATCGCCGACGGCTGGCACACCGTCTACCTCACCGAGGGCCACGGCCCGGCCGCCCGTACCGTGGAGGTCCTGGGCGGCGAGGGCATCCCGGCCCGCCTGGAGGCGGACCTGCGCGTCCTGGAGCCCTCGCTCGTCCACGTCGCCTGCGGCTCGCTCGCCAACGGCTTCGTCGACCCGGCGCTGAAACTGGCCGTGCTCACCGAGACCGACCTCACCGGGCAGCGCACCGCCACCAAGGACCTCGGGCGGATGCCGACCCGGCGCCGCAAGTCGGTCGACCCGCTGACCCTGGAGACCGGCGACTACATCGTGCACGAGCAGCACGGCGTCGGCCGCTACATCGAGATGGTGCAGCGCACCGTCCAGGGCGCCACCCGCGAGTACCTCCTCGTCGAGTACGCCCCCGCCAAGCGCGGCCAGCCCGGCGACCGGCTGTACATCCCGACCGACCAGCTGGAGCAGGTCACCAAGTACGTCGGCGGCGAGTCCCCGACCCTGCACCGGCTCGGCGGCGCCGACTGGACCAAGACCAAGGCGCGCGCGAAGAAGGCCGTCAAGGAGATCGCCGCCGACCTCATCAAGCTCTACAGCGCCCGCATGGCGGCCCCCGGGCACACCTTCGGCCCGGACACCCCCTGGCAGCGCGAGCTGGAGGACGCCTTCCCGTACGCGGAGACGCCCGACCAGCTCACCACCATCGCCGAGGTCAAGGAGGACATGGAGAAGTCCGTCCCGATGGACCGGCTGATCTGCGGCGACGTCGGCTACGGCAAGACCGAGATCGCGGTCCGCGCCGCGTTCAAGGCGGTCCAGGACGGCAAGCAGGTCGCCGTCCTCGTCCCGACGACCCTGCTGGTCCAGCAGCACTTCGGGACCTTCTCCGAGCGCTACAGCCAGTTCCCCGTCACCGTGCGGGCGCTCTCGCGCTTCCAGAGCGACGCCGAGTCCAAGGCCACCCTGGAGGGCCTGCGCGAGGGCTCGGTCGACCTGGTCATCGGCACCCACCGGCTGTTCTCGCAGGAGACCAAGTTCAAGGACCTGGGCCTGGTCATCGTCGACGAGGAGCAGCGGTTCGGCGTCGAGCACAAGGAGCAGCTGAAGAAGCTCCGCGCCAACGTCGACGTGCTGACCATGTCCGCGACGCCCATCCCGCGCACCCTGGAGATGGCGGTGACCGGCATCCGCGAGATGTCGACGATCACCACCCCGCCGGAGGAGCGGCACCCGGTGCTCACCTTCGTCGGCCCGTACGAGGAGAAGCAGATCGGCGCGGCCGTCCGCCGCGAGCTGCTGCGCGAGGGCCAGTGCTTCTACATCCACAACCGCGTCGAGTCCATCGACCGGGCGGCCGCCAGGCTGCGGGAGATCGTCCCCGAGGCGCGGATCGCCACCGCCCACGGCCAGATGTCCGAACAGGCCCTGGAACAGGTCGTCGTGGACTTCTGGGAGAAGAAGTTCGACGTGCTGGTGTCGACCACGATCGTCGAGTCCGGCATCGACATCTCCAATGCGAACACCCTGATCGTGGAGCGCGGCGACACCTTCGGCCTCTCCCAGCTGCACCAGCTCCGCGGCCGCGTCGGCCGCGGCCGCGAGCGCGGGTACTCCTACTTCCTGTACCCGCCGGAGAAGCCGCTGACCGAGACCGCGCACGAGCGGCTCGCGACGATCGCCCAGCACACCGAGATGGGCGCCGGCATGTACGTGGCCATGAAGGACCTGGAGATCCGCGGCGCGGGCAACCTGCTCGGCGGCGAGCAGTCCGGCCACATCGCGGGTGTCGGCTTCGACCTGTACATCCGCATGGTCGGCGCGGCCGTCGCCGACTACCGGGCGGCCGTCGAGGGCGGCGTGGAGGAGGAGCCCCCGCTGGAAGTCAAGATCGAGCTGCCCGTCGACGCGCACGTCCCGCACGACTACGCGCCCGGCGAGCGGCTGCGCCTCCAGGCGTACCGGTCGATCGCGGCCGCCGCCTCCGAGGCCGACGTCAAGGCCGTGCGGGAAGAGCTGACCGACCGCTACGGCAAGCTGCCGGAGCCGGTGGAGAACCTGCTGATGGTGGCGGGGCTCCGGATGCTCGCGCGTGCCTGCGGCGTCGGCGACATCACCCTCCAGGGACCCAACATCCGCTTCGGGCCGGTGGAGTTGCGCGAGTCGCAGGAGCTGCGCCTCAAGCGGCTCTACCCGGGGGCGGTCCTCAAGCCCGCCACCTCGCAGGTGCTGATCCCGCGCCCGAAGACCGGCCGGGTCGGCGGGAAGCCGCTGGTCGGGCGGGAACTGCTGGCGTGGACGGGGGAGTTCCTCACCACCATCCTCGGGTCCTGAACGCGACGGAGGCCGGGAGCCCGGGCGGGCTCCCGGCCTCCCGGCCTGCCGGGCCTCCCGGGACCCTGAGCGGTCGCCGGGATCCGGAGCGGTCGCCGCGTACCGAGCGATGACTGTGAACCGGGTCAACGCGGATCACCGTCGTTCTCAAGTCAACAGGGACAACGGGCCCTTCACCGGTGCACGGGTATGCTCCCCGGCATGCCCGAGGAGAGCGCCGCAGGCGCAGAGGTCACCGCCGCCGAGATCGCCCGGCTGGCGGGCGTCGGCCGCGCCGCCGTGAGCAACTGGCGGCGCCGCCACGCCGACTTCCCCAAGCCCGCCGGCGGTAGCGAGACCAGCCCCTCCTTCGCCCTCGCCGAAGTCGAGGACTGGCTCCGGGCCCAGGGCAAGCCGGCCGAGGTCCCGCTGCGCGAACGGGTCTGGCAGCAGGTCTGCGCCCACCCCGGCGGAGCCGTGCCCGCGCTCACCGAAGTCGGCACCGCACTGCTCGTCGTACGCGACCGGCCGACCGACTGGCTGGAGCTGACCGCCGTCTCCGACGAGCGGACGGCCGCCCTGCTGCGGCCCGTCTTCGGCCAGGTGCTCGCCGCGCGGCTCGGCCCCGGCCACCCGCTCGCCGCCGCGCCGCCCCGGCCGGCCGCCGTGCCGCTGCTGCGCGCCGCCGCCGCACTCGCCGCCGGACTCGGCGCGCGCAAGACCTTCGAGTTCCTGCTCGCCCGCCACTTCGACGCCGGCCCCCGCCCGTACCCGCGGACCCCCGGCGGCCTGGCCGAGCTCATGGCCGCCCTCGCCGGACCCGGCGCCCGCACCGTGCTCGACCCCGCCTGCGGCACCGGCACCCTGCTGCGGGCCGTCCCCGGCGCCACCACCCTGTACGCGCAGGACTCCTCGCCCGAACTCGCCGCCCTGGCCGCGCTGCGCCTCGCCCTGCACGGCTCCGCCCAGGTCCGCGCGGCCGCCGCCGACAGCCTGCGCGCGGACGCCCATCCGCGGCCCGCCGTCGACGCCGTGCTCTGCCACCCGCCGTTCAACGAACGCGACTGGGGGCACGAGGAGCTGGCCTACGACCCCCGCTGGGAGTACGGCTTCCCGGCCCGCACCGAATCCGAACTCGCCTGGGTCCAGCACGCCGTGGCCCACCTCCGCGAGGGCGGCACCGCCGTGCTGCTCATGCCGCCCGCCGTCGCCGCCCGCCGCTCCGGCCGCCGCATCCGCGCCGACCTGCTGCGCCGCGGAGCGCTCCGGGCGGTCATCGCGCTCCCCGCCGGGACCGCCCCGCCCCACGGCATCCCGCTGCACCTGTGGGTGCTGCGCCGCCCCGCCCCGCACGCGGCGCCCCCCGCCGGGCTGCTGCTCGTCGACACCGCCGCCACGGCCGCTTCCGCCACGGCCGCCGCCGAGGGCCGGCCCCGGGCGGCCTGGCCCGCCGTGCACGGCACGGTGGAGGCCGCCTGGGCCGCGTACGAACGCACCGGCACGGCCGAGGAGGTGCCGGGCGTCAGCCGCGTCGTGCCCGTCATCGAGCTGCTGGACGACGACGTGGACCTCACCCCCGCCCGGCACCTCCCGCCCGCCGCGGGCGGCGGCCCGGCCGAACTGAGCGCCGTGCGCGGCCGGCTCGACGAGATCCTCGCCCGCGCCGCGCGCCTGGCCCCGCCGCCCGCCGACCCGCCCGCCGGGGACGCGGGACGGCCGCCGCTGACCACCGTCGGCGAACTCGCCCGCGCCGGAGCCCTCTGGCTGCACACCGGCACCGGCGGCGGGACCGGCACGGCGCCCGTCCTCACCGTGGGGGACGTCTGTGCCGGACGCGGCCCCTCCGGCGCCCTGGCCGCCACCGCCGACACGCCCGTGCTGACCGCCCCCGGCGACATCCTCGTCCCCGTCGCCGGCGGAGCCTCCGGTGCCGGGGGAGCCTCCGGCGCACGCGCCGTCCGCGTGGTCGACGCGGACTCCGCCGGAGCGGTTCCCGGCCGCGGCCTGCACCTGCTGCGCCCCGACCCCGGCGTCCTCGACCCCTGGTTCCTGGCCGGATTCCTGCGCGGCACCGCCAACCACCGCCGCGCCAGCAGCCACGCCTCCACGGCCACCCGTCTCGACGTCCGCCGGCTCCGGCTGCCCCGGCTCCCGCTGGAGCGGCAGCGGCGCTACGGCGACCGCTTCCGGGCGCTCGCCGAGTTCGAGGACGCGCTGCGCCAGGCCGGGCGGCTCGGCGAGCAACTCGTCCAGGGCCTGTACGACGGCCTCTCGGACGGCACTGTCACGCCGTAGCCCCCGCTGTGCGGCGACCCTGCAACGGTTGGGCCCATCCCCTCACCGGTGGCCGGGAAGGCTGTATACCCTTCGATCCGAATCTTCTTCCGCACGGCCCGTCAGGAGCAGCGATGCACGGCCCCGGCCTCCCGCCGCAGCACGGTCACCCACCCAGTTCCGGGGGTGTCGTGACGCTGCGCGTGCTGTTCGCGCTGCTGCCCATCCTGAGCTGCGGTTTCCTCGCCTGGGGGTCGATGCTGCGACTCGCGCTGGTGACCCGCAAGACCCGCGACTGGGTGCTGCTGGTGGTCAGCGGCGGCCTCGTCGTGCTCTGGATGACGCTGATCGGTCTCGACCCCACCCCCGAGACCGACGGCTGGCAGGGCAACCTCGGCGCCGGCGGCTCGATCTTCACCGGCTTCGCCATCTGCGTGTACTTCCTCGTCGCCGACATCAAGCACTTCGAGGCGAGGGCGGCCGACCGGTCCGCGCACTGGTACGGCTCCCAGAGCGCGCCCTACCTCCCGTCGCACCTGCCCCAGCAGCAGCAGTCGCAGGGGTACGGCTACCCGCACCAGCAGCCGGCCCCCCGGACCACCCAGCCGCAGCACCCCGCGCAGCCCCAGCAGCCGCCGCACGCCACCCCGCCGCCGCGGATCGGTCAGGTCCGGGCCGAGCTCGACGAGCTCAGTGAGCTCCTGCGCAAGCAGCCGCCGCGCGACGAGGATCCGACCAGGTGACCGAACGGCTCATCGGCGAGCGCTACCAGCTCGCCACCATCCTCGGCCAGGGCGGCATGGGACAGGTCTGGACGGCCTACGACCAGCGCCTGGACCGGCGGGTCGCCGTCAAGCTGCTGCGCCCCGACAAGGTGGCCGGCCCCGGCACGGTCGCCGAGGAACTGCGCCGCCGCTTCGTGCGCGAGTGCCGGGTCACGGCGCAGGTCGACCACCCCGGCCTGGTCACCGTGCACGACGCGGGCAGCGACGGCGACGAGCTGTACCTGGTCATGGGCTACGTCGAGGGCGCCGACCTCGCCGACCACCTCGCGGAGCACGACCCGTACCCCTGGCCGTGGGCCGTCGCGATCGTCGCGCAGCTGTGCGCCGTCCTGTCGGCCGTGCACGCGGTGCCGATCGTCCACCGCGACCTGAAGCCGCGCAACGTCATGGTCCGGCCCGACGGCACCGTCCTCGTCCTCGACCTCGGCGTCGCCTCGGTGATGGACACCGACACCACCCGCCTCACCAGTACCGGAACCCCTATCGGCAGTCCCGCCTACATGGCCCCCGAGCAGGCCATGGGCGGGGCGGTCGGCCCGTACACCGACCTCTACGCCCTCGGTGTGGTGCTGTACGAACTCCTCAGCGGGAACGTCCCCTTCGCGGGGTCCACCGCGCTCGGCGTCCTGCACCGCCACCTGTACGAGCCCCCGCTCCCCGTCCGCCAGCTCCGCCCGGAGGTCCCGCCGGAGCTGGAGGCCGTCCTGCTGCACCTCCTCGCCAAGGACCCGCAGGACCGCCCCGCCTCCGCCCAGGAGGTGTACGAGGCCCTCGTGCCGCTGCTGCCCGCGCGCGGCGGCGCCGCCCCGGCGGGCCCGCTCGACCCCACCCGCCCCTTCACGCGCCCCCACGCCCCCTGGCCCGACCGCGCCACGGCGATCCCGCCGCGGCCCGCCGACCCGCCGACGCCCCCGCGGCCGGACATCCCCGGCGCGGTGGACGAGGCCCGCACGCTCCTGGACCAGGGGCAGCTGACCCAGGCCGGGGACATCCTCGGCGGCATCCTCCCGGCGGCCGTGGCCCAGCACGGCGAGCACTCCCCGGTGGTCCGCTCCCTGCGCAAGCAGTACGCGGCCACGCTGATGGACGACGGCCAGTACCGCCGCGCGCTGCCCGAACTGCGCCGCCTCGCCGACCAGTTCCCGGCCGGCGACCCGCAGTCCCTGCGCTTTCGCTACGACTCGGCGCAGTGCCTGGAGCAACTCGGCGAACCGGCCGCCGCCCTCGCGGAGTACCGCTCCCTGCTCCCGCTGTTCGAGAACCACTACGCCAATCCGGACCCGGGCCTGCCCCTGGAGGTCCGCCGCCGGATAGCGCACCTGCTGCTCTCCCTCGGCGACCGCCCCGCCGCCCACGCCACCCTGGTCCGCCTGCTCTTCGACGCGGACCGCCTGCACGGACCGGCCCACCCGTTCCCGACGGAGGTCCGCCGCACCCTGCACTGGCTCGGTCAGGTCCGCTGACGGAGCCCGCTCAGGTGCCCGGTGCGGCGATGGCCGGACCCAGCGACTCGGCGGCTTTGAGCAGGCGCTGGTCGTACGTCACGAAGGTGAGCTGTTCGGCGCCGGGCCGGCCGGCCAGGAGCTGCGCGGTGGCCAGATGGATGGAATCGAGCGATCGCAGGAGCGGATCGGTGTAAGCGGCCGCTGTCGCCCGTACGTGCCTCCGGCGTAGAACGCTGCGTTCTACGCCGGAAGGGTGCTTTCGTCCGAACGAGTGACCGGGGCCTTGCCGCGCCGCCGGGAGCGCCATACCAGGGCGACCAGGGTCAGCGCCGCCGCAGCTGCCACCGCCGCGCCCGGGATCAGACCCGGCGGGCGGAAGGAGCAGGTCAACGGGCCCGGGCGGCCGTCGAGCGGGACGGACACCAGGCCCAGGTACGCCGCCGCCGGGCGCCCGTCGCAGCTCCAGCCCGCGACCGCCGGGACGGACAGCACCGCCGTGCCCGTGCTCCCGGGGGGCAGCACGGCCCGTACGTCCGCGGAACCCACCCGCACCGACACCGCCCCCGAGGCCCGCAGCGCGGCCACCGCCGGCGCGAGCCGGGCCCGGTCCAGGCAGGACAGCGTCCACCGGGCGGGCGGGGCCGCGTCGAAGACCAGCGCCGAGGACGCCCCCCGGGAGACGCCCAGCGGCTGCACGGCCGCCCGGTTGCGGGGGGCCGCGCCGTTCAGCCGGAACGGCGGCCCGTCCGCGCGCCGGGCCGTCGCGTTGTACTCCGGGGCCCACAGGAAGACCTCCGTGCCCGCGCGGCACACCCCCGGCGCGACCGGGTCCTCGTACACCCGCGCGCCCAGCAGCGCCTCCTGGTTGGCGAACGGGGAGTCCCCGTACACCGGCGCGGGGCCCGGCGGGCGCACGGTGACCAGCGGCGGGACCTCCGCCCGGCCGACCGTGCCGTCCGGCCGCAGCCGCGCCCCGACGGCGAAGACCGCGTCCGTCACCGGGCTGTCGATGCTCTGGACGTTGCGCCCGCGCGAGGTCCAGCCCGCCCCGAGCGCCGCCATCGTGTCCGTGAACACCTTCGGCGTGTGACTGCTGTAGTACGCGCCGCCCTCCCCGCCCAGCAGCATCGGGTCGTTGCCCGACAGGGCGGGCCGCCCCGCGTCCGTGCGGTACGCCGGCCAGCCCCCGGCGGCCTCCAGCGCCGCGGCGCGCGCGGTGTGCGCCGCGCCCCACGACGGGTAGTCGTCCAGGCCGCCGAGCTTGCCCCGGTGCCCCTGGGCCCCCGTCGCGGCCGCCTGCGCGAGGAGCACGCCCGCCAGCAGCCCGGCGGCCGGCACCAGGAGCCGCGGCCGCGGCCGCCCGAGCGCCCACCAGGCGAGGGCCGCCACCACCAGCCCGCCGCAGAACAGCCCGTACCCCCAGGCCGTCGTCAGGGTGCTGCCGCGCGCCCACAGCGCCGCGGCCGCCAGCAGCCCCGCCCCGGCCGCGAGCGCCCGCGGCGGCGGCGGGCCCGCCGCCAGCCCGGTCCAGGCGGCGAGCACGGCGATCCCGGCCAGCACGAACGTCTGCCGGTACGGGCTCCCGTTGGGGGTGGCGAACAGGTGCCAGACCAGGTGCGCCGGAGCCCACTGGAGGGACAGCGCCACCGCCGCCGTCAGCCCCGCCCACCCCCACCGGGCGCGCGCGGGCACCCCCCGGTGGAACGGCAGCGCGGCCACCAGCAGCAGCGTGCCGGTGCCGACGAAGACGGCCGGGGAGGAGAACGAGTACGTGGCGGGCAGCAGCCGCGCGAACACGTCGGCCCACGGCAGCGGCCGGAACTCCCGGGACCATCCCGGGTAGGCCTGCCCGGAGCTGAGGAACAGCGGGACCAGGACCGGCGCCGCGAGCGCCAGGCCCAGCGCGGCCGTCGCGGCGGCCCGCCCGACGGCCCGCGGCCGGGGCCCCGCCCCCTCCCGCGTCAGCACCACCCGTACGGCCAGGACCAGCACCGCGCCCAGGGTCGCCATGTAGGCGGTGTAGAAGTTCGCCGTCCAGCACACCGCGACCACCAGCACCCCGAGGACGGGCCGGCGCCCCCGCAGGGCCCATTCACCCGTCAGACACAGGAGCGGGAAGGCGATCAGCCCGTCCAGCCACATCGGGTTGTACGAGCCCTCGACCACCGACCAGCCGCACAGCCCGTACGAGGCGCCCAGCAGCCCCGCCGCCCACCAC
>NZ_JBEOXU010000109.1:0-22257 GCF_040296725.1 Streptomyces sp. NPDC002044 | reverse complement strand
CCCGCGCTGCGGCTCGCCGACGGGCCCGCCGGGGTACGGGTCGCCGCACCGGCCACCGCGCTGCCCGCGCCGGTCCTGCTCGCCTCCGCCTTCGACCCGGCACTGGCCCGCGAGTACGGCCGGGTCCTCGGACGGGAGGGCCGCGCGCTCGGCGTGGACGTCCTCCTCGCCCCCATGGCGAACCTCATCCGCACCCCGTTCGCCGGGCGCAACTTCGAGACCTTCGCCGAGGATCCGCGCCTCACCGCGGACCTGGTGGCCGAGGTGATCCGCGGCATCCAGGACGAGGGGCTCATCGCCGCCGTCAAGCACTTCGCCCTCTACCACCAGGAGAAGGGCCGCGACACCATCGACGTGATCGCCGCCGAACAGACCCTGCACGAGACCGAACTGCGCGGCTTCGAGGCGGCCGTGGCCGCCGGTGCGGGCGCCGTGGTGGGCGCGTACAACAAGGTCAATGGCGTGTACGCCTGCGAGAGCGGGCCGCTGCTCGACGAAGTGCTCCGCGGGGCCTGGGGGTTCGACGGCTGGGTGATCTCCGACCGGGAGGCCGTCCACAGCACCGTCGCCGCCATCGGCGCGGGCCTCGACATGGAGATGCCCGCAGACACCCACTTCGGGGCGCCGCTGCGCGAGGCGGTGCGCGGCGGCTCCGTCTCCCAGGACACCGTCGACCTCGCCGTGCACCGCGTCCTGAGCACCCTGGACCGCTTCGGGCTGCTGGCGGACCGTCCCGCGGCGCGGCCCGCCCGCGACGCCGCGGCCGGGGCCCGGACCGCTCGCAGGGTCGCCGCGGCCGGGGCGGTGCTGCTGCGCAACGAACGCGGCACGCTGCCCCTGGCGGGGGCCGCCGCCCGCTCGATCGCCGTCATCGGGCCCACCGGTCAGGTGCCCTTCGTCGGCGGCGGCGGCAGCGCGCACGTCGTCCCCGACGCGGCCGCCGCCCCGCTCGCCGCGATCCGGCGGCGCGCGGGCACCGGCTCGACCGTGCGCCACGCCCTCGGCGAGGACCTGTACGGGCGTCCCCTCCCGCCGGTGCTCCTCAGACCCCCGGCCGACCTCGACGACCGCGGGCTGGAGCCCGGGCGGACCTGGAGTCACGAGGGCACCTTCACGCTCGCCGCCGCCGACGAGTGGACCCTGCTCGTCCACTACACCGGGGAGCGGCCGAGCGTGCGCCTCGACGGGGAGGAGCTGTTCCCCGTCCGGCAGGGCGTGGCGGAGCGGTTCGCGGGCGGGCTGCTGGGAACCGCCCCCGACGGGATGGCGGTCCGCCGCCGCACCCTCGCCCTCAAGGCGGGTGCCCACCGGCTCGCCGTGTCCGCCCGGGGCGGGGCCGCGGGCCAGCGGTTCCGGCTGCGGCTCACGACGGGGGCGAGCCGGGCGGCGGACCTCGCCGAGGCGGTGAAGGCGGCCAAGGCGGCCCGCAGCGTGGTCCTGTTCGCCTACGAGGACGCCACCGAGGGCACCGACCGGACCTCGCTGGCGCTCCCGGGCGGGCAGGAGCGGCTGATCGAGGCGGTGGCCGCCGCGAACCCGAGGACCACCGTCGTGCTGAACACCTCCTCCGGTACGACCATGCCCTGGCTCTCCCGTACCGGAGCCGTCCTCCAGACGTACTACCCGGGGCAGGAGGGCGCCGGGGCCACCGCCGACATCCTCTTCGGGGACGTGGACCCGGGCGGCCGGCTCACCCAGACCTTCCCCGCCGACGAGGACGCGACCCCGGTCGGCGGGAACCCGCTGCGCTACCCGGGGGTGGGCGGACGGCAGGAGCACACCGAGGGCGTGCACGTCGGCCACCGCTGGTACGACGCGCAGCGCACGGCCCCGCTGTTCCCGTTCGGGCACGGGCTCTCGTACACCACGTGGCAGTACGAGAAGCTCGTCGTCCGGCCGGAACACGGCGGGCTGCGGGTGGAGTTCACCGTCCGCAACACCGGGCGCCGCAAGGGCACGGAGGTGGCCCAGGTGTACGTCGGCCCGTCGCCGGAGCTGAAGCTCGACCAGCCGGTGCGCGCGCTGGCCGGCTACCGGCGGCTCACCCTCGCGCCGGGCCGGGCGCAGCGGGTCACCGTCACCGTCGACCCGAGGGCCCTGTCCTCCTGGGACCCCGAACGGCACGCGTGGGTGCTGGGCGGCGGCCGCCGCGAGGTGTTCGCGGGCCGCTCGTCGCGCGAACTGCCACTGAGGTCAAAGGCGGTGGTGGGGAGCCGGTAGGCTGCCCGCTCGGCGCGTCACAGGGGGCGCGCCGGAGTCGACTTCGGGAGGACGTACCGGTGCACATCCAGGAATGGCTGGAGACGATTCCGGCGGTCAGCGTCTATCTCCTGGTGGGTCTGGTCATCGGGCTGGAGAGCCTCGGGATCCCGCTGCCGGGAGAGATCGTCCTCGTCAGCTCGGCGCTGCTGGCCTCGCAGCACGGCGACATCGACCCGGTGGTGCTCGGCGCCTGCGCGATCACCGGTGCGATCGTCGGCGACTCCATCGGCTACGCGATCGGGCGCCGGGGCGGCAAGCCGCTGCTGGCGAAGCTGGGCCGGCGCTTCCCCAAGCACTTCGGGCCCGAGCACGTGGCGCTCGCGGAGCGCTCCTTCGAGAAGTGGGGGATGTGGGCCGTCTTCTTCGGGCGGTTCGTGGCGCTGCTGCGGATCTTCGCCGGGCCGCTGGCGGGCGTACTGCACATGCCGTACTGGAAGTTCCTGATCGCCAACGTCTTCGGCGGCATCCTCTGGGCCGGCGGCACCACGGCCGTCATCTACTCGGTCGGCATCGTCGCGGAGCCCTGGCTCAAGAGGTTCTCCTGGGCGGCGCTGCTCCTCGCGGTGCTGTTCGGGCTCGCCGTGACGCTGGTGGTGCGCAGCCGGATGAAGAAGGCGGCCGCGGAGGTCCGCACCGCCGGTGCGCAGGCGTCCGAGCCGGTCCCGGTGGGCGTCGCCGACTGAACACCGCGCGGCGACGCTCCCGGGCGGCAGCCGAGGAGACTCCCTAGACCTCCGGGGTCACCGCGGCGCGGTGCTGCTTCGCCAGCTCCAGGTACATCGCGGCGTTCAGCCGGAGGCCCTCGCGCTCCTCCTCGGTCAGCTCGCGCCGTACCTTGGCCGGGACGCCCGCGACCAGCGAGCCGGGCGGCACCACCATCCCCTGCGGGACCAGCGCCTGCGCGGCCACGAGGGAACCGGCGCCGATCACCGCGCCGTTGAGGACGGTCGCGCCCATGCCGATCAGGCAGTCGTCCTCGACGGTGCAGCCGTGCACGACGGCGTTGTGGCCGATGGAGACCCGTTCGCCGATCGACACCGGGAACCCGGGGTCCACGTGCACCGTGCAGTTGTCCTGCACGTTGCTGTCCGCGCCGAGCGTGATCGGTCCGCAGTCGGCGCGCAGCACCGCCGAATACCAGACGCTCGCTCCGGCGGCCAGGGTGACGTCGCCGATCACGACGGAGGTGGGAGCCGTGAAGGCCGTGGGGTCGACGGCGGGGCTCTTCCCGCCCACGCCCGCCACGAGTGCCCGGGCCGACTGCTGCGTCATGTGCTCTTCCTCTGCCTTCGCTTGTCCCGCCCGTACGTCTTCGTCCGTACGGGTTCCCGCCGCGCTACCGGCACCGTAGGGCACGCGCCCGCGCGCTCCCGCGATGGGGTGAACATCACAGGTCCGCCGCCCGGACGCCCGCCGCCGCGCCCACTACCGTGGCCGGGTGCCGAAGAACCAGAACACGTTCTCATCCCTCGCGGTCCTGCGCCGCGGGCTGGCGAACCGCGCGGTCCACGCCGGGTGGCGCTGGATGCAGCGGGCCGGCGCGGTCACCGCGCAGACCCCGGGGCGGCTGCGCTTCGGCGCGATCGGGCACGGCACCCGGCTCGCCTTCCCGCAGGGCACGGTCTTCGGCGAGCGCTGGATCCGGCTGGGCGACCACTGCATCATCGGCGAGCAGGTCACCCTCACCGCCGGGATGATGCCGGACCTCGACCTGGGCGCGGAGCCGATGCTGGTCCTGGGCAACGGGGTGGTGATCGGCCGGGACAGCCACGTCATCGCCGACACCCGGATCACCATCGGCGACGACACGTTCTGCGGCCCCGGGGTGTACATCACCTCCACGAACCACAGCTACGACGACCCGCACCAGCCCGTCGGCCGGCAGTGGCCGCGCAGCGCGCCGGTCGAGATCGGACCGGGCTGCTGGCTCGGCACCGGGGCGGTGGTCCTGCCGGGCGCCCGGCTCGGCCGCAACGTCGTGGTGGCGGCGGGCGCCGTCGTACGGGGCGAGGTGCCGGACCACGCCGTGGTGGCCGGGGCGCCGGCGCGCGTCGTACGCCGCTGGGAGCCGGAGACCGGCTGGCAGCCCCCGCTGCGCACGCCGGCCCCCGTGCCGATCCCCGACGGGATGACCCCGGAGCAGTTGCGCGGGCTGGCGGAGCTCGCGGAGGCGGAGGCCCGCCAGGAGGCGGCCCGGACGCTCTAGCGGCGCCGTCCAGGCCGCTTCCGTACGCCGCGGTGGTGTTGTCGTACGGGGAGGCGGTGTTGTCGTACGCCGCGGGGCGTTGAGCGAGCCGGACGGTACCGCTCAGCCCGCGGCCAGCAGGACCGTGCCCGCCAGCGCCAGGCCGGCGCCCGCCGCCTGGACGGTGCGCAGGCGTTCCTTGAGCACGGCGAAGGCGGCGAGCGCGGTGATCACCGGGTAGAGCGAGGACAGCACGGCGGCGACGGTGACCGGGCCGCTCTGGGCGGCGACGGAGTAGGTGCCGTTCGCCGCGACGTCCGCGAGGCCGACGAAGGCGAGGGCGGGCAGCAGACCCCACAGGACGCGCGGTCCGGTGCCCGCGGGGAGGGCCGGGGCGCCGCGCCGGACCTGGACCCAGAGCGCGGCGCCGCCCACGGTGACGTTGGTGACCCGCTGGACGAACAGCGCGAGGAACAGGCCGGTGAGGGTGGTGGAGGCGTGTGAGATCAGGGCCATCACCGCGCCGAAACCGAAGGCGGCGACCAGGGTGAGGACGACGGCCCGCCGCTGGACGGGCGCACCGCGCAGTTCCGGCCCGCCCGCCAGGACGATGCCGACGACGGCCACCGCGATCCCGGCGAACTGGCCGGGGCCGGGCCGCTCGCCCAGCGCCAGCCCGGCCGCGACGGGCACCACCACGCCGACGGAGCCCAGCGGCGAGACGACGCCCATGGGTCCGAGCGCCAGCGCCTTGTAGAAGCTGAGCATGGCGACCGGCCCGACCAGGCCGGCGGCCACCGCGAACCAGAGCCCCGGCCCGGCCTCGTGCCAGGCGCCGGTGGCCAGGACGACCGAGCCGAGCACGACGACGGCGACGGTCTGCGATACGACGACCACCGTGAGGGCGGGGACGCGGCGGGTGAGCAGCCCGCCTCCGAAGTCGGCGAGACCCCACAGCACCGCTGTGGCCAGGGCGAAGAGGGCGGTCATGGCGGGAACCTCGCAGTACAGTGCATTGAACGTTCGAGTACAGGGCACGGTAGTTCACTCTGCTGCACTCTGTCATCCACGATATTGGACTGAAGGGTGGTGGGTCCTTGTCCGACCTCGAAAAGCTCACGCAGTCGCTGGCCGCGAACCTCAAGCGCTGGCGCGGTGAGCGCGGCTTCACGCTCGACGTGCTCGCGGCCCGGGCGGGCGTCAGCCGCGGCATGATCATCCAGATCGAGCAGGCCCGTACGAACCCCAGCGTCGGCACGACCGTCCGGCTGGCCGACGCGCTCGGCGTCAGCATCTCCGCGCTCCTGGACCACGACCGCGGGCCGCAGGTGCGCATCGTCGCGCCCCAGCAGGCCGTACGGATCTGGACGAGCGAGGCGGGCAGCTCCACGACCCTGCTGATCGGCACCGACGAGCGCGGGCCGATGGAGCTGTGGACCTGGCACCTGGTACCCGGGGAGGGGACCGATTCGGCCCCGCACCCCTCCGGGACCATCGAGATGCTGCACGTCACGGCGGGGGAGCTGACGCTCGTGGTCGGTGAGGAGGAGTTCCGGGTGCCGGCGGGGGCCGCGGCCGCCTTCGAGGCCGGCCTCGCGCACTCCTACCGCAACGACGGCTCCGTCCCGATGGAGATGACGCTCGCGGTGTCGGTCCCGCCCGTGTCGGCGCCGGTCCCCGTGCCCGTCAGGAAGGCCGGCGCGGCGCACTGAGGCGCGCGCGGCGCCGCGAAGTGCCCAGAAGGGCCCACCGGGGCGGCGCCGCGCACGGACCGGCCGCCGGGCTACAGGGCCGGGATCTCGATGGCCGGGCAGCGGTCCATGACCATCGCCAGGCCGGCCTCGCGGGTGCGCGCGAAAGCGGCCTCGTCGACCACGCCCAGCTGGAACCAGACGGCCTCGGCCCCGATGGCCGCCGCCTGGTCGGCGACCGGCCCCGCCAGCGCGCTGTTCACGAAGACGTCCACCACGTCCACCTTGAACGGGATCGCCGCCAGCGAGGGGTACCCGGGCTCCCCGTGCACCGTCTCGGCCTTCGGGTGCACGGGGACCACGCGCTTGCCGAAGCGCTTCAGGACGCGGGCCACCCCGTAGGCCGCGCGGTCCTGGTTGTTCGAGAGGCCCACCACGGCCCAGGTGTCGCCGACTTCGGTGAGGATCTTTCGGATGGTTGCCGGATCGCCGTACACGCGCGCCGCCTCCTGATGCTCTGGACTGAGTTCCGGGTCTGCCGTTCTGCCGGATCAACCGAAAGGACACATGTCCGATTCCCCGTAGGGTGGAGCGGTGACGGCAGACCAGTACGCGACGGTGGCCCGCGAGGGCGAGCACGAGGCGGAGATCAACCGCTCGCGCTTCCTGTGCGCGCTCGCACCCGCCGCGACGGAGCGGGAGGCCCAGGAGTTCGTCGCGCGGATCCGCAAGGAGCACCCCACCGCCTCGCACCACTGCTACGCCTACGTGATCGGCGCGGACGCCTCCGTCCAGCGGGCCAGCGACGACGGCGAGCCAGGCGGCACCGCCGGGGTGCCCATGCTCCAGATGCTCATGCGCCGGGACGTCCGCTACGCGGTCGCCGTGGTCACCCGCTACTACGGCGGCGTGAAACTCGGCGCCGGCGGTCTGATCCGCGCCTACGGGGGAGTCGTCGGCGAGGCCCTCGACGCCCTGGGCACCGTCACCCGCCGCCGCTACCGGCTGGCCACCGTCACCGTCGACCACCAGCGCGCCGGCAAGACCCAGAACGATCTGCGCTCCACCGGCCGGACCGTCGTGGACCTGCGCTACGGAGCCGCGGTGGAGATCGAGGTCGCCGTCCCGGAGGCCGACCTGCCCGGCTTCGCGGCCTGGCTCGCCGACAGTACGGCGGGCAGTGCCACCCTCACCCTCGGCGGAGAGACGTACGCGCCCTGAGGGACGCGTTAGCGTAGAGGGGTTCAGGAACGGCGAGCGGGGCGACCAGGGGGAGACGGCATGTGCGGCGGGACCGGCGAGTGAAGTTCCTGCACACCTCCGACTGGCACCTCGGCCGGGCCTTCCACCGCGTGAACCTGCTCGGCGCCCAGGCCGCCTTCGTCGACCACCTCCTCGCGGCCGTGCGCGAGCACGAGGTCGACGCCCTCCTCGTCGCCGGCGACGTGTACGACCGGGCCGTGCCCCCGCTGCCCGCCGTCGAGCTGTACGACCGGGCCCTGCACCGGCTCGCCGACCTCGGCGTGCCCACCGTGATGATCTCCGGCAACCACGACTCCGCCCGCCGCCTCGGCGTCGGATCGGGCCTGATCGACCGGGCCGGCATCCACCTCAGGACCGACCCGGCCGGCTGCGCCGACCCCGTGGTGCTGGCCGACGTACACGGCGAGGTGGCGTTCTACGGGCTGCCGTACCTGGAACCCGTCCTGGTCAAGGACCAGTTCGGCGCGGAGAAGGCCGGCCACGAGGCGGTCCTCGGCGCGGCCATGGACCGGATCCGGGCCGACCTGGCCGCCCGGCCGGCCGGCACCCGCTCCGTCGTCCTGGCCCACGCCTTCGTCACCGGCGGGCAGGCCAGCGACAGCGAGCGCGACATCGCCGTCGGCGGGGTCGAGGCCGTGCCCGCCTCCGTCTTCGACGGCGTGGACTACGCGGCCCTCGGCCACCTCCACGGCTGCCAGACGATCACCGAACGGGTCCGCTACTCCGGCTCCCCGCTCGCCTACTCCTTCTCCGAGGCCGACCACCGCAAGACCATGTGGCTGGTCGAACTCGGCGCCGGAGGCGAGATCGCCGCCGAGCGGATCGCCACCCCCGTACCGCGCGCCCTCAGCCGCCTGCGCGGCCGGCTGGACGACCTGCTCGGCGACCCGGCGCACACCGCGCACGAGGACTCCTGGGTCGAGGCCGTCCTGACCGACCCGGTCCGCCCCGACGACCCCATGGCCCGGCTCGCCACCCGCTTCCCGCACGTTCTCAGCCTCGGCTTCGACCCCGAGGGCCGCGAGGAAGAGCCCGGAGTCTCCTACGCCCAGCGGCTCAGGGGCCGCAGCGACCAGGAGATCGCCGAGGACTTCGTCGCCCACGTCCGCGGCGGCGGCCGGGCCGACGAGGCCGAACGGGCCGTGCTCCAGGGCGCCTTCGACGACGTACGGGTCGACGACGGCCTGCGGGAGGCCCACCGATGAGGCTGCACCGGCTCAAGGTCACCGCCTTCGGCCCCTTCGCCGAACCCCAGGAGATCGACTTCGACGCGCTCTCCGGCGCCGGGATCTTCCTGCTCCACGGACCCACCGGCGCGGGCAAGACCTCCGTCCTCGACGCCGTCTGCTACGCGCTCTACGGATCGGTCCCCGGCCCCCGCCAGGCCCCCGGCACCAGCCTGCGCAGCGACCACGCCGCCGCCGGGACCCCGACCGAGGTCACCCTCGAACTCACCGCGGGCGGCCGCCGCCTGGAGATCACCCGGCGCCCCGAGCAGGACCGGCCGAAGAAGCGCGGCGCGGGCACCACCAAGGAGAGGGCGCAGAGCCTGCTGCGCGAACGCACCGCCGACGGCTGGGGCGGGCTCAGCCGTTCCCACCAGGAGATCGGCGAGGAGATCGAGCAGATCCTCGGCATGAGCCGCGAACAGTTCTGCCAGGTGGTGCTGCTGCCGCAGGGGGAGTTCGCCCGGTTCCTGCGGGCCGACGAGGCCGCCCGCGGCCGGCTGCTCGGGCGGCTCTTCGACACCCGTCGGTTCGCCGCCGTCGAAGCCCTGCTCGGCGACCGCCGCCGGGCCGCCGAGGCCGGGGTCCGGGCCGGTGACGAGAAGGTGCTCCACACCGCCCAGCGGCTCGCCCAGGCCGCCGGCGACAGCGCCGACCTGCGGGACTGGCCGCTGCCCGGGCTTCAGCCCGGCGACCCCGGACTCGCCCCGGCCGTCCGCGCCTGGGCTGCCGTCGCCCGGTGCGCCGCCCGGGAGCGCTTCACCGTCACCGAGTACGCCCTCGCCGCCGTCGAGAGCCGCCACGCCGCCGCCCGGCGCGCCGCCGAGGACGCGCGGGAGCTCGACCGCCTCCAGCGCCGCCACGCCGAGACCACCCGCCGGGCCGCCGCGCTCGCCGAGGCGGAGCCCGAGCGGGAACGCGTACGCCGCCTGCTCGACCGGGCCCGGCGCGGAGCCCTGGTGGCCCCCGCCCTGGAACTGCGCGGAGCGGCCTCCGCCGCGCACCTCACCGCCGCCCACGCCGAGGCGGCCGCCCGCGCGGAACTCCCGCCGCCCCTCGCCGAAGCGGGCACCGAGCACCTGGCCTCCGTCGAGCAGCGGCTGCGCGAGGACCTCGGCGCGCTCGGCGCCGCCCGGCGCTCCGAGCAGCGCAGCGCCGAGATCGGCCGCGAGCGCGCCGACCTGGAACGCGAGGCCCGGGCCGCCGAGGAGCAGCACCAGGAGTCCGCCGAGTGGCTGGAGCGCTGGGACACCACCCGGGCCGCCCTGGCCGCGCGGGTCGACGCCGCCCAGCAGGCCGCGACGCTCGCCGAACAGCTCGCCGGCCGGCTGGAACCCGCCCGGCAGCGCCTCCAGGCCGCCCGGAAACGGGATGCCCTCACCGCCGACGCGCGGCGCGCCGAGGACGAACTGCTCGCCGTGCGGGCGGAGTCGGCCGCCGCCCGGGAGCGCTGGCTGGAGCTCAAGGAGGCCCGGCTGCGCGGGATCGCCGCCGAGCTGGCCGAAGCCCTGGTCGCCGGGGAAGCCTGCGCCGTGTGCGGCAGCGCCGCGCACCCGGCACCGGCCCGCCCGGCCCCCGGCCACGTCGACCGGGACGCCGAGGACGCCGCCCACGCCGCCTTCGAGCGGGCCGAGGAGGCCCGGGCCGCCGCCGGGCTCCGGCTCGCCGCCCTGGAGGAGGCCCGCGCCGGGGCCGCGGCTGCCGCCGGGGACGCCACCACCGCCGAACTCGACGCCCTGGCCTCGGACCTGAGCGCCCGGCACGCCGCCGCCCACGCCGCCGCCGCGGGACTGCACACCGCGCGGGAGCACCTCGCCCGGGCCGAGCGGGAGCACACCGCGCGCAGCGCCGACCGCCTCGACGCCGAGCGCCGGGTCGCCGCGAGGGCGTCGCGCCGCGAGGCCCTGGACCGGGAGCAGACCTCCCTGGAGGCCGAGCTCGCCCAGGTCCGGGGCGACGCGCCCACCGTCGCCGCCCGGGCCCGCACCCTGGAGGACCGGGTCCGGATGGTCGCGGCGGCGGCCGGTGCGCTGCGGCGGGCCGAGACGACCGCCGCCCGGCTGAAGGAGGCCGACGACCAGCTCGCCGACGCCGCGTTCAAGGCCGGCTTCGACACCGTCGAGGCCGCCGCCGAGGCCGTGCTCCCCGAGTACGAGCGCACCGCCCTGCAGCACCGGCTGGACGCCTGGCAGGCGGAGCAGGCCCTGCTGGCGGACCGCCGCGGCGAGATTGGCGCCGCCGAGGCCGCGGCGCTGCCCCCGGCGGCGCCGGAAGCCGCCGAGGCCGCCGCGGCCCGCGCCGCGGCGAAGCTCCGTACGGCCGGATCCGCCCACGACGCCGCCCGGGTCCGCTGCGCCGAACTGGACGCCCTGTCCCGCCGGGCCGATCAGGAACTGCGGGCCCTCGGCCCGCTGCGGGACGCCTACGACCGCGTCGCCCGGCTGGCCGGGCTCACCGCGGGCACCTCCGCCGACAACGAGCGCAAGATGCGCCTGGAGGCGTACGTCCTGGCCGCCCGCCTGGAGCAGGTCGCCGCCGCCGCGACGGCACGGCTGCTGCGGATGTCCGGCGGCCGCTACACGCTGGTCCACTCCGACGCCCGCGCGAGCGGACGCGGCCGGTCGGGCCTCGGCCTGCACGTGGTCGACGCCTGGACCGGCAGCGAGCGCGACACCGCCACCCTGTCCGGCGGCGAGACGTTCTTCGCGTCGCTCGCCCTCGCGCTCGGCCTGGCCGACGTGGTCACGGAGGAGGCGGGCGGGATGCGCCTGGACACCCTCTTCATCGACGAGGGCTTCGGCAGCCTCGACGACCAGGCGCTGGACGAGGTGCTCGATGTGCTCGACTCGCTGCGCGAGCGGGACCGCAGCGTCGGCATCGTCAGCCACGTGGCCGACCTGCGGACCCGGGTCCAGGCCCAGCTGGAGATCGTCAAGCAGCGCGGCGGCTCGGTCGTGCGCCACCGCACCGCCGCGCTCACGGACTGAGCGGGCGGCGGGGGAGCGGCGAGGAGTACACGACGCTCGTCGTCACCGAGCCGAGCCCCGAGATCCGGCCCGTGACCTCCTCGAGGTGCGCCATCGAGCGGGCGGCGACCTTGAGCACGAAGCAGTCGTCGCCGGTGACGTGGTGGGCTTCCAGGATGTCCGGGGTGGCGTCCAGGAAGTCGTGGAACGGCTTGTAGTTGCCGTGCGGATAGCGCAGCCTGACCAGGGCCAGGATCGACTTGCCGAGCTTCTCCGGGCTGACCACGGCCGTGTACCCGGTGATCACGCCCACCTCCTCCAGGCGGCGGACCCGCTCGGTGACGGCGCTCGCGGACATGGACACGGCGCGTGCGAGTTCGGTGAAACTGGCGCGGCCGTCCCGCTGGAGTGCTTCGAGGATGCGCCAGTCGGTGGCGTCCGGGGAATGGTCGGTCATGCCGCAGGTCTAGCAGGGGTTTCCCCGGTCGGGCAACGGAAGAGCCGGGGAATGTCACTTCCTGGGATGATCGGTCGATCGTAGATTTTGAGCCATGACGACGACGCACACGCAGACCACCGGCCCGGGCACCACGGCCACCGCGACCCGCGCGGGCGCCACCCCCTCGCCCGCCACCCACTCGCCCGCCACCCCCACGGGCATCAGCCCCCTGCTCCGGGTGCCCCCGGCCCCGCCTGCCACGGCCGCCGCCTACTTCGCCGCGAGCCTCGCCTTCCACACCGACGTGTCCGACGTCGCCGCCGCCTTCGCGGCCCACCGCGAGCAGGGCGTGCCGCTCGGCTTCCAGCTGGTCGACTCCCGCTCCACCCCGTCCTGGGACCAGGCGCACGTTCCGGGCGCCGTCCACCTGCCCACCGCCCTGGTCCCCGAGCGGGCCGAGCGGCTCCTCGACCGGAACCTGCCGGTGGTGACGTACTGCTGGGGGCCCGGCTGCAACGGCGGCGCCCGCTCCGCGCTCGCCCTGGCCGAACTCGGCTTCCAGGTCAAGGAGATGCTCGGCGGCATCGAGTACTGGATCCGCGAAGGCTTCGAGGTGGAGACCTGGCGGGGCAGCGAGCGGCGCGCCGAAGCCGACCCGCTGACCGCCCCCACCGGCTCGGACGACTGCGGCTGCTGACGCCGTATCCGGGCCGGACCGGACGGCAAGCGCGGTCGGGAACGGGCCGCACGAAGGAGCGGCCCGTTCCCGCGGCGCGGGCGGCTGCGGCCGTGGCCGTGGCGTTGGCCGTTGGCCGTCAGAGCTTGGACAGCTCGTCCACCAGGTCGTCCAGCCCCAGCGACCCCTGCGAGAGGGCCGCCATGTGCCAGGCCTTCAGGTCGAAGGAATCGCCGTGCGCCGCACGGGCGTTGTCCCGGCCCAGCAGCCAGGCGCGCTCGCCCAGCTTGTATCCGATCGCCTGCCCCGGCATCGACAGGTAGCGGGTCAGCTCGCTCTCGACGAAGTCCGCCGGCCGGCCGCTGTGCAGGCCGAAGAACTCCTGGGCCAGCTCCACCGTCCAGGTCTCGCCCGGGTGGAACGGCGAGTCCTGCGGGATCCGCAGGCCCAGGTGCATGCCGATGTCCACGATGACCCGCGCCGCCCGCATCATCTGGCAGTCCAGGTAACCGAGGCGCTGCTCGGCGTCCTTGAGGTAGCCCAGCTCGTCCATCAGCCGTTCCGCGTACAGGGCCCAGCCCTCGGCGTTGGCGCTGACGATGCCGACGGTGGCCTGGTAGCGCGAGAGCCGGTCCGCCACGTGCGTCCACTGCGCGAGCTGGAGGTGGTGGCCGGGCACGCCCTCGTGGTACCAGGTGGAGACCAGGTCGTACACCGGGAAGCGGGTCTGCCCCATGGTGGGCAGCCAGGTGCGGCCCGGCCGCGAGAAGTCCTCGGAGGGGCTGGTGTAGTACGGAGCCGCCGCGCCGCCCGGCGGGGCGATCCTCGACTCCACCTTCTTGACGCGGTCGGCGAGTTCGAAGTGGGTGCCGTCGAGGTTCTCGACGGCCTCGTCCATCAGGCCCTGGAGCCAGTCCCGGACCTCGTCCACGCCCTCGATGTGGGTGCCGTGCTCGTCCAGGTGCGCCAGCGCCTCCCAGGGGCCCGCGCCCGGCAGGATCCTGGCCGCCTCGGTCTTCATCTCGGCGAGCAGCCGGTGGTACTCCGACCAGCCGTAGGCGTACGCCTCGTCCAGGTCCAGGTCCGTGCCGTTGAAGTAGCGCGACCAGCGGGCGTAGCGCTCGCGGCCCACCGTGTCGGGCCGGCCCTCGACGGCCGGGGCGTACACCTCGCGCATCCAGTCCCGCAGCGAGCCGAGGGCGGCGGTAGCCTCCGCGGCCGCCGCGTCCAGGCCCGCGCGCAGGGAGTCCGGGCCGCGGGAGGCGAAGTCCTCGAAGAAGGCGGGCTCGGCGCCGTCCGTGCCGTCCGCGTCGCCGGCCCAGGTGCCGAGCTGCCCGATGAAGGTGGCCGTGGGGCGCGGGCCCGCGTACAGGCCGCGTTCCAGGCCGAGTGCGAGGCTCTCGCGGTACCCGGCGAGGGCGGCCGGGACGGCGCGCAGCCGCTCGGTGATCGCCGCCCAGTCCTCGTCGGTCTCGGCCGGGGTGAGGGTGAAGACCTCGCGGACGGAGTGGACGGGGCTGTGGATGTTGCTGACCGCGCACAGGTGCTCGTCGGCCTCGTGGACCGCGAGTTCGGCGGTCAGCCGCTCGCGCAGCAGGCGGGCGCAGCGGCGCTCGGCGTCGCTGTCGCCGCCGGGCAGCCGCTCGGCGGCGTCCAGGAGGGCGAGGGTCGTGCGGGACAGCTCGGCGGCGGCCGCCCGGCCTGCCGGGGAGAAGTCCGGGAGGCTGCCGGAACTGGCGGCGACACCGAGGTAGGTGCCGGTGATCGGGTCGATGGCGACGAGGTCGTCGACGTACGCGTCGGCCACCTGACGGGGCAGCCGCGCGGCACTGTCGTTCTGCAAGATCTCTGACATGCCGCCATCTTCGTACGGCGGACACCGCCGCGTCATCACCGCGTCCCCGGTCCTCAGCCCGCGGGAGTGGGCGGCAGCAGCGGCCCGCAGTCCCATTCCTGGAAGATCAGCCGGGTCTCGACGCGGGCGACCTCGCGCCGCGAGGTGAACTCGTCCAGGACCAGGCGCTGGAGCTCTCCCGGGTCGGCGACCGCGACGTGCACCAGGTAGTCGTCGGGCCCGGTGAGGTGGAAGACGGCGCGGGAGGCGGGCAGCGAGCGCACCCGGTCCACGAAGGGGCCGATCAGCTCGCGCCGGTGTGGACGCACCTGGACCAGGAGCAGCGCTTCCAGGCCGCGGCCGAGCTTCGCCGGATCGAGCCGCAGCCGGTTCCCGAGGATGATCCCGGAGCGGCGCATCCGCGCGACCCGGTCCAGACAGGTGGACGCGGCGACGCCGACCTCGGCGGCGAGGTCGCGGTAGGTGGTCCGGGCGTCGTTCTGCAGGAGCCGCAGAATCTGCAGATCGGTCGGATCCAAAGCAACGGAATCGGACATTGGCCGAACGTAGCACGGCGTTTTGCCGCCATAGCCGGTCGGCCGCGCACAGTACCGGGCATGGAGACGAACGCCCAGACCGCACGACGGTCGCTGGCCACCGAAGCAGTGCACGCCGGACGCGAGGACCTCGCACGGCTCGGGCTGCACGCGCCTCCGCTCGACCTGTCGACGACCTACCCGTCGTACGACAGCCGGGCGGAGGCCGCCCGCATCGACGAGTTCGCCACCACCGGGGCCCGCCCCGAGGGCCCGCCGGTCTACTCGCGCCTCGACAACCCGACCACCGCCCGCTTCGAGACGGCCCTGGCCCGTCTGGAGGGCACGGAGAGCGCCGTCGCCTTCGCCAGCGGCATGGCCGCCCTGACCGCCACCCTGCTGGTGCGCGGTGCCATGGGCCTGCGGCACGTGGTCGCCGTACGCCCCCTCTACGGGTGCAGCGACCACCTGCTCGGCAGCGGACTGCTCGGCACCGAGGTCACCTGGGTGGACCCGGCGGGCATCGCGGACGCCATCCGCCCGGACACCGGGCTGGTCATGATCGAGTCCCCGGCCAACCCGACCCTCGCGGAGATCGACCTGCGGGCCGCCGCCCACTCCTGCGGGGAGGTGCCGCTGCTGGTCGACAACACCTTCGCCACCCCGGTGCTCCAGCGGCCCGCGGAGAGCGGGGCCCGGCTGGTCCTGCACAGCGCCACCAAGTACCTGGGCGGCCACGGCGACGTGCTCGGCGGCATCGTCGCCTGCGACGAGGACTTCGCCCGCAAGCTCCGCCAGGTGCGGTTCGCGACCGGCGGCGTCCTGCACCCGCTGGCCGGATACCTGCTCCTGCGCGGCCTCTCGACGCTGCCGGTCCGGGTCCGGGCCGCGTCCGCGAGCGCCGCCGAACTGGCCCGGCGCCTCGCTGACGACCCGCGGGTGGAGCGGGTGCACTACCCGCGGATCGGCGGGGCCATGGTCGCCTTCGAGACCTCCGGCGACCCGCACGCGGTGATCGGTGCCGTACGCCTGATCACCCCGGCGGTCAGCCTCGGCAGTGTCGACAGCCTGATCCAGCACCCGGCCTCCATCAGCCACCGGATCGTCGCCGAGGGCGACCGGCATTCCTCCGGGGTGAGCGACCGGCTGCTGCGGATGTCGGTCGGGCTGGAGGACGTGGACGACCTGTGGGCCGATCTGGACCAGGCGCTCGGCGCGGCTTCCCCGCTTACCGCTGCCCCTGCTTGCGTTCCTGCCGCCGCTCCCCGTACGAGTGCTGCGCGGGCGGCGGCTCGTGCGGCGGCCGGGAACTGACCCGGGCCGCGTCCAGCCTGGCCGTGATCACCAGGGTGCCCTCCTCGATCTGGTAGTCGAGGGGGAGCCCCAGGCCGCGCATGGCGGCGACCATGCCGGTGTTGGAGGCCTGGGTGACGGCGTACACGCTGTCGCACCGGGCCTCCACGGCCATCGCGATCAGCCGGCGCAGCAGCTCGGAGCCGATGCCGCGGCGCTGCCAGTCGTCCTCGATGAGCAGCGCGACCTCGGTCTCGTCGCCGTCCCACAGCAGGTGGCCGAGGGCGACGAGCTTGCCGGAGGCGGTGGTGGCGGCGAGGGTGCGCCCGAAGCGGGGGCTCAGCAGGTGCCCGAGGTAGCGGTCGGCGTCGGCGACGGGCCCGTGGTAGCGCAGCGACAGCGTCCGGTCGCTGCAGCGGTCGTGCATCGCGCGGGCGGCCGGCAGGTCGGAGCCGTCGGCGCGGCGCACGGTGATCTCGTTGCCCTCGGGCAGGGTCAGCACGTCCTGGCTGCGCGGGACGCGGGGGCCGAGCCGGGCGTCGAGCTCGACCAGCGCCCGGGCGCGGGCGAACTCGGTGGGGGTGAAGGGCAGGTACGGCCGCTCCACGGTGATCGCGCCGCCGGAGGGGTCGCGCAGCCGCATCACCGTGGCTTCCAGGACCCCTTCGACCGGGGCGTCGGCGCCCGCGTTGGGGCGGCCGGAGAGAGTGGTCGCGGGGATCGAGTGGATGGTGCAGCGGCCGAGGAGCTGGCGCAGCGCGAGGGGGAGTTCGGCGGCGTCCAGCGCGGTGCGCGTGGCGAGGCCGAGGACCCGGGTGGGGGTGTCGACGAGGTCGTGGGCGTCGGCGCGCTCGATCCAGGTGCTGTGGCCGCCGGCCCGGGCGATGGCGCGGGTCAGGTCGGCGGAGGGCAGCGCCTGCGGGGCCCGCAGCAGGAACTCGTCGACGGTGCCGCCCTCGGGGAGCGGGTGCGTCTGGAGGGTCAGGATGTCCACGCTGTTGCGGGCGAGGGCGGTGCAGAGCGCCGCCAGGGAGCCGGGCTCGTCCCGTACGGTCGTCCGCATCCGCCACAGGGCGGGGGCGGGAGCCGGGGCGGGCTCCCCGCCGGCCCCACCGGCCCCGTCGGCCGTCGCCGTATCGCTGGGGGCGGTGTCGGCCGGCGGCGGCGCATGGCTGTGGCGCCGGGCCCACCAGGTGTGGAAGGCCGCGGTGAACAGGAGCGCGACGGCCGAGGCGACCAGCAGGACCGGGCCCCTCGGGGCGTGTACGACGAGATTGGCGATGGCGTCGGCGACCGCGACGGCGCAGAAGAGCGCGGCCAGTTCGACGACGTCGCGGCGCCAGTGGTGGCGGTGGGAACGCTGGGCGGGGGCATGCGTACGGTCAGTCATGCACGCCACTGTGGCCCAAGGGTGTTGCGTGATCACGAACGATCTGTGACCGACTGGTTAAGTATCGATCTGGCCGATTTCATTCGGTTTTCCGGGTCATTTCCTGAATTCGGACGGTATACGTCCGAGGGAGCCGACGAGGCGGGGTGCGGCGGCCCCGGGGCGCGGAGCGTGGGAGGGCGCGCCCCGGGGCCCGCTACTGGCCCACCTGACCGGGCCGGAGCGTCTTGGTGAACAGGACGCCGCCCCCCTGGCGCCGCAGCCGGACCGTCAGTTCCCCACTGCCGCCGTCGATGTCGACCTCGCCGTAGTACGGGGGATTCTCGGACGGGGACATGTTCGCCACGGGAGCGGACTGGACGTACGCGGTCCGCGGGCCGAAGGTGGCGTCGAGCCGCCCGGCAGGGAAGCCGCCCGCCCCGATCGGACCGGACACGAACTCCCAGAACGGCGCGAAGTCGCCGAAGGCGGCCCGCTCGGGCGCGTAGTGGTTCGCGGCGGTGTAGTGGACGTCGGCGGTCAGCCAGACGGTGCCGGTGATGCGCTGGTGCTTGATGTGGCGCAGGAGTTCGGCGATCTGGAGCTCGCGGCCGAGCGGGGCGCCGGGGTCGCCCTGGGCGACCGCCTCGAAGTCGGTCGCGCCGTCGGGGACGACGATCCCCAGCGGCATGTCGGCGGCGACGACCTTCCACGTGGCGCGGGAGCGGGACAGCTCGCGCTTGAGCCACAACAGCTGCTCGGAGCCGAGGATGCCCACGGGATCGTCGGTGGAGCGGCCGGGGGAGTTCGCGCCGCGGTGGGTGCGCATGTCGAGCACGAACACGTCGAGCAGCGGTCCGTACCGCATCACCCGGTACATGCGGCCCTCGGTGCGGCCGCCGCGCAGGTCGGTGACGGGGAAGTACTCGCCGAAGGCTCTGCGGGCGCGGCGGGCCAGCGTGTCGACGTCCTTGACGGTGTAGCGGGGATCGTCGATCAGCTGACCGGGATACCAGTTGTTGCGCACCTCGTGGTCGTCCCACTGCGCCAGGACCGGAACCTGGGCGTTGAAGCCGCGCAGGCTGCCGTCGAGCAGGTTGTAGCGGAAGTTCCCCCGGAACTCGGCGAGGGTCTCGGCCACCTTCGCCTTCTCCTCGGTGGTCACGTTGCGCCAGAGGGTGCCGTCGCGCAGCGCCACGGTCGGCTGGATCGGGCCGTCGGCGTAGACCGTGTCCCCGCTGAACAGGAAGAAGTCGGGGTCCCGCAGCCGCATCTCCTCGAAGACGCGGTAGCCGCCCAGGTCGGGGTTGATGCCCCAGCCCTGGCCCGCCAGGTCCCCGGACCACAGGAACCGCACGTCGTGGCGGCGGGAGACCGGGGTGGTGCGGAAGGCGCCGTGCACCGGCTCGGAGGTGCGGCGGGGGTCGTCGGGGTCGGCCAGCACCACCCGGTAGTGGATCTGCTGTCCCGGCGGGAGGTCCCGCAGGACGGTGGTTCCGGTGAAGTCCTCGGACGGGCCGAGCAGCGGCCCCCGGTGGCGGCGTACGGCGTACCGGAACGACTCGCTCGGGGAGGTGTCGACGTACATCCGGGCCGGTCGGTCGGAGCGGGTCCAGACGGTGGCCGCATGGGCGGTGACCTCGCCGGACTGGACGCCCCAGAAGGCGTGGGGCCGGCCCGAGCGGGCGAAGGCCGGCGCGGCGGCGAGCGCCGGGACGGCCAGGGCCGGCGCGGCGAGCAGCGCGGACGACAGGGCGAGGGAACCGCCGAGGAGGGAGCGGCGGGTGTGCGGCGTCGGTGCCATGGTGGCGTCTCCAGGGGCCGGCGGAGCGTGGCCGGACCAGCGTGCCGCCGCACCCCGGCCCGGCCGCGTCGGCCGCGCGAACCGCGGATGAACAACCGTCAGCGGCTCGGTCGGGGTCGGGGGCGGGCCGCGGACGGGGCCGGTGCCGTGGGACGTGCCGATGGCCGGGGCCACCGGTGTCCCGGGTGGCGCCGTTGTCCTGGGTGGCGCCGGCGGCTGGGGCGGCTCCGACGGCTCAGGCGGCCGAGGCGCCGACGGCCGCTCCGGTGGTCAGGAGGCGCGCGCTGCGGGCGGTGTCCAGGACCACTCGGGCGACCAGGGCCGGATCGTCGTTCATCGGGACGTGTCCGCAGCCGGGGAGCCGGATCAGCCGGGCGCCCGGCACGGTCCGCTTGGCGCGGATCCCCTGGCGGCGCAGCAGCAGCCGGTCGCGGGTGCCCCAGGCGACGGTGACCGGCAGCCCGGGCACGTCCGCGGTGAACCGTACGGAGCCGCCGGCGGCCAGGGTCTGCTCGAAACCGGTGGCGTCGCGCAGGGCGAGCGTCTCCTCGACCACGGCCCGCGGCGAACGGCGGGCCGGGCGCGCGTAGATGGTCCCGGTGAGCGCGGCCCGGCCGGCGGCGCTGCGCGCGAGCCGCTCCAGCGCGGGGCGCGGCAGCGTCTTGGCCCCGGCACGCATCGCGAGCAGGGCCGCGAAGGCGTAGCGCCGCTCGCCCTCGGTCCAGAACCCGGCGGGGGAGAGGGCGGTGACCGAGCGGACGAGACCGCTGCGGGCCATTTCGAGCGCGAGCAGGCCGCCGAGGGAGTTCCCCGCGACGTGCGGGCGCTCGACGCCGAGCGCCGCGCAGAGCGCGCCGAGCGCGGGGGCGACGGTGCCCAGGTCGTACGGAACGCCCTCGGGCAGCGGCTCCGAGGCGCCGAAGCCGGGCAGGTCGACGGCGATCACGTCGAACTCGGCGGCCAGGATGTCGCTCACCGGGTGCCAGGCCTGGAGGTGGTGGCCGATGCCGTGCAACAGGAGAAGCGGTTCGCCGGAGCCTTTGCGCTCGTAGGCGACGGTGGTGCTGCGGGGGCCCAGCGGCGAATCGATCGTGAAGGAGACCGTGGCGGTCATGCTGCTCCTCGTCGGATGGACGGACGCGTGCGAGACGAGCTGTCAGTAATGCCTGCCGACATGACTACCGTCCGGTAGGGCTTGACTACAAGCCCTCCGTGCGCACGAGAACATCCCGTGAACGGCTTGATACGTATGCCCGATCTGCCCCGCAAGGGATGAGCATTGGTCTTGACCAAGGGAGTGTGCCGTCCTATCGTCGCAGGGATAGTGCAGGAACCTTTAATAAACAAGGGCGCGGAACTGCCGCTGGATCACACGGCGAGTGCAGCGATGGCAGGAGGAGTCAGGGTGGGGACCACGCAGCTCGAAACGGCGCCGGAGCCGAAGTACTGGCACCTGAAGACCGTCCTCAGCGAAGCGCTCGACCAGGACTTCGCCGTCGGCGAGGTCCTGCCGAACGAGCGCGAGCTCGCGGCTCGCTTCGGAGTCGCCCGCGCCACCCTGCGTCAGGCGCTGGAACAGCTGGAGCTCGAAGGACGCCTGCAGCGGCGTCGCGGCGTCGGCACCACGGTCGCCCCGCCGCGCGTCGGTGTCGCCGTCGGCAGCCCTCAGCACAGCTGGCCCGGTGAGAGCGTCGACGGCTGGGAGCCCGTGGACGCGGTGGAGGGACTGCCGCCCGCCGCCGTGCTCGCGCTCCTGCGCACCGGCGCCGCCGACGGCGCGGGATTCGCCGCCGACGAGCCCGTCCAGACCGTACGCCGGACCCGGGTCACCCAGGGCCAGGCCGTCGCCTCCGAGCTGCTGTACGTCCCGGCCGCCTCCGTGCCCGGACTGCCCGCCATCGAGGCCCCGGCCGGACCGGCCCGCGCCCGCGCCGTCCTGCGTGAACTCCAGCGGCTGGCCCTCGACGGCCAGGACCGCTCGGTGGAGCTCGGCTCGGCCCGCGCCGACGACGCCCGTGAGCTGGACCGGCTTCCCGGCGCCCCGGTGCTCCTGGTCACCACCCGCTACTTCACCGCGGCGGGCACGGCTGCCGTGTCGGTGGCCACGTACCGCGCCGACACCTGCCGTCTGACCTTCGGCGACTCCGGCGACGTCGAGATCACGCACGAGCCCCGCGTCGCCTCCTGACGGGCCCGCCGCCCGCGGCGTGACCCCGGAGAACGGGAACGACCGGCACCCCGCCCAGTCCCTCGTACCGTCCCGCACGGCCCGGCGCCCAGCGCCGGGCCGTCCCCGTTTCCCGGGCGCCCACGGCCACCCTGTACGCCGGTCGTGGCTACGCCGGTGCCCGGCCCGGGGCCCCACGAGGAACCGGACGAGCCCCGCCGCAAGCGCGGCCCGGTTCCGCAGCGCCGGAATGGTCCGGTCACGGGCAGCGGGACGGAACCCCCGTGGCACCGGAACACGGTCAGGCCGCAGACGCCCGACCGGCCCGCACGCGAGGACGGGCCCGGCGGAGGCCAGGGGCGGGGGAGGCCCGGGGCGGGGGAGGTCCGCCGTCGGGACGGCCGGGGGCTGCCGCCGGGGGCGGCCCGGGGCGACTCGGGGCGACTTGGGGCGACTCGGGGCTGCCAGGGTGGCTGGGGGCGCGGTGGAGTCGTTCGGCACCTCGGTGTCCCTGAGTGCCCTTCAGGCGGGCGACATCCTGTACTG
>NZ_JBEOXU010000108.1:0-22257 GCF_040296725.1 Streptomyces sp. NPDC002044 | reverse complement strand
GAGCTCGGCGACCTCCTTGACGAGCTCGTACGGGGCGCGCAGCTCCTTGGCCGCGGCGAAGAGCTCGTTGTTGTCGTACCGCGCGGCCAGGGCGTGGACGTCCGGGCGGCGCAGGGCGTCGTCGCGGCGGCCCCCGGGAGCGCTCTGGAGGGGACCGGGGGCGACGGGCGGCACGGCGGCGGAACCGGCGTACCGGGCGGCCAGACCGGGGACACCGCGGCCCGCCGCGAGGGGGACCGGCTGCGTTTCGTCGGAGCGGCCACCCGCCGCATCGCGCGCGGCATCGACCTCGACGAGATCGTGCTCGGCCTGTGCCGGGCCACCGTGCCGACGTTCTCCGACGCCATCCTGGTGTACCTGCGCGACCCGCTCCCGGTGGGGGACGAGCGTCCCGTCGGACCGGTCGTTTTAAGGCTCCGGCGCACCGACCGGCTGCGGCCGATCGACGACCTCACGGACATCGGCGGCACGATCGGCGCGGGGACGGACCTCGCCGGGGCCGCGGGGGCCACCGGCGAGCTCGACTTCAGCCAGCTGCCGCTGCTGGGTTTGCAGGGTGACCTGCCGGCCGCCGAGCTGTGCGAGATCCGCCCCGGCGGGGCCCTCGCCGAGGTGCTGCGCGGCGTCCGGCCCGTCTTCGGGTCCTCCGCGGCCGCCAAGGCCGCGCTGCCCGAGCTGCTGGGCGTGGACCACCCGCTGCCGCGCGGCAACCGGGCCGTCCTCGCGCCGCTGCGCGGCCGCCGCCGCGTGATCGGCGCGGCCGTGTTCCTGCGCAGCCCGGAGCGGCCCGCGTTCGAGCAGAACGACCTCCTGGTCGCCGCCCAGCTCGCCACGCACACGGCGCTCGGCATCGACAAGGCGGTGCTGTACGGCCGCGAGGCGTACATCGCCGACGAGCTCCAGCGCACGATGCTGCCCGACAGCCTGCCCCAGCCCACCGGGGTACGGCTCGCCTCGCGCTACCTGCCGGCCGCCGAGACGGCCCGGGTCGGCGGCGACTGGTACGACGCCATACCGCTGCCCGGCAGCCGCGTCGCGCTGGTCGTCGGAGACGTCATGGGCCACTCCATGACCTCCGCCGCGATCATGGGGCAGCTGCGCACCACCGCCCAGACGCTGGCGCAGCTGGACCTGCCGCCGGCCGAGGTGCTGCACCACCTGGACGAGCAGGCCCAGCGGCTCGGCTCGGACCGGATGGCCACCTGCCTGTACGCGGTCTACGACCCCGTCTCGCACCGGATCACCATCGCCAACGCCGGCCACCCGCCGCCCGTACTGCTGCACCTGGGCGGCCGCGCCGAGGTGCTGCGGGTGCCGCCCGGCGCCCCGATCGGCGTAGGCGGCGTGGACTTCGAGGCCGTGGAGCTGGACGCCCCGGCCGGGGCCACCCTGCTGCTGTACACCGACGGCCTGGTGGAGTCGCGGCTGCGCGACGTGTGGACCGGCATCGAGCAGCTGCGGGAGCGGCTGGCGACGACCGCCCAGCTGACGGGGCTGGACCATCCGCCGCCGCTGGAGGCCCTCTGCGACGACGTGCTGGACATGCTCGGACCCGGAGACCGGGACGACGACATCGCGCTGCTCGCGGCCCGTTTCGAGGGGATCGCGCCCAGCGACGTCGCGTACTGGTTCCTGGACCCGGAGGAGACCGCTCCGGGCCGGGCCCGGCGGTTCGCCCGGCGGGCGCTGACGCGATGGGGCCTGGAGGAGCTGAGCGACTCGCTGGAGCTGCTGGTCAGCGAGGTGGTCACCAACGCCGTCCGGTACGCCGAGCGGCCCGTGACGCTGCGCCTGCTGCGGACGGACGTCCTGCGCTGCGAGGTCGGCGACGACTCCCCGCAGCTGCCGCGCCAGCGCCGGGCCCGGGACACCGACGAGGGCGGCCGCGGCCTGTTCCTGGTCAACCGGATGGCCCGCCGGTGGGGTGCCACGCGGCTGAGCAGCGGAAAGGTGGTCTGGTTCGAGCTCGCGTTGCCGGGAGCGCATGAGCGGCGTTGACTGGGCAGGCGAGGGGGGTAGCCCGGCGTTCGCCGTCGCCGGGAGTCGACACCGACCCCTACCGGAGGACGCTCGTGACCCAGGACGCGCAGAAGATCCCGTACACCACGAACAACGCCGGGATCCCGGTGGAGAGCGACGAGCACTCGCTCACCGTCAGCCCCGACGGCCCGATCCTGCTCCAGGACCACTACCTGATCGAGAAGATGGCCCAGTTCAACCGGGAACGGGTCCCCGAGCGGGTGGTCCATGCCAAGGGCGCGGGCGCGTACGGCGTCTTCCAGGTGACCAACGACGTCAGCCAGTTCACCAAGGCCGACCTCTTCCAGCCGGGCCGCAGGACCGAGATGCTGGCCCGCTTCTCGACCGTCGCGGGTGAGCAGGGTTCCCCGGACACCTGGCGTGACCCGCGCGGTTTCGCCCTGAAGTTCTACACCGAGCACGGCAACTACGACATGGTCGGCAACAACACCCCGGTCTTCTTCGTCCGGGACCCGATCAAGTTCCAGGACTTCATCCGCTCGCAGAAGCGGCGCCTGGACAACGGGCTGCGCGACCACGACATGCAGTGGGACTTCTGGACCCTGTCCCCCGAGTCCGCGCACCAGGTGACCCTCCTGATGGGTGACCGCGGCATCCCGAAGAACTACCGCACGATGGACGGCTTCAGCTCGCACACCTACCTGTGGGTGAACGCGGGCGGCGAGCGGTTCTGGGTGAAGTACCACTTCAAGACGGACCAGGGCAACGACTTCCTGACCCAGGAGGAAGCCGACCGGATCGCCGGCGAGGACCCCGACTACCACCGGCGGGACCTCTTCGACTCGATCGCGGGCGGGCAGGCCCCCACGTGGACGATGCACGTCCAGGTCATGCCGTTCGAGGACGCGCCCGACTACCGGTTCAACCCGTTCGACCTGACCAAGGTGTGGCCGCACGGCGACTACCCGCTGATCGAGGTCGGCCGGATGACGCTGGACAAGAATCCGGACGACTACTTCATCCACATCGAGCAGGCCGCCTTCGAGCCCTCGAACCTGGTGCCGGGCATCGGCCCGTCGCCGGACAAGATGCTGCTGGGCCGGCTGTTCTCGTACCCCGACACGCACCGCTACCGGATCGGGGCGAACTACGCCCAGCTCCCGCCGAACCGGGCGCGCTCGCTGGTCTCCTCGTACGCCAAGGACGGCGCCATGCGCTTCGAGGCCGCGGCCGTCGCCCGCCCGTACGCGCCGAACTCCTACGGCGGGCCGGCGGCGGACGTCGCCCGCTTCGGGGAGCCGGCGGGCTGGGCCTCGTCGGGCGAGATGGTCCGCGAGGCGTACGCGCTGCGCAGCCAGGACGACGACTGGGGCCAGCCCGGCACGCTGGTCCGCCAGGTCTTCGACGACGCGGCGCGCGAGCGGCTCGTGTCGAACGCCGCCGGGCACCTGAAGGACGGGGTGAGCGCCCCCGTGCTGGAGCGGGCCCTGCAGTACTGGCGCAACGTCGACAAGGGCGTCGGCGACCGGATCGCGGCCGCCGTCTCGGGCGGCTGACGCGCCGGACCGGCGCACCGCCCGCGGGAAACGACACCGCCCCGCAGCCGTGAAGGCTGCGGGGCGGTGTGCTGTCACCGTTCGGGGTTCTGCGGGAACAGCGGCGGGTCCGGGGGCTTGACCGTCGGATCGGGCGACTTGGTGGCGCTCTTCGTCGGATCGGGCGACTTGGTGGCGCTCTTCGTCGGGTCCGGCGACTTGGTGGCGCTCTTCGTCGGGGACGGGCTGCTCGCCGGCGGGCTGCTGCTGCTGCTGGGCGAGGGCGTGGGGGGCGGGGACGGGCTCGGCGTGGGCGACGGGGAGAAGCTTCGGGTCGGCGCCTGGACGGCACCCATCTCCGCCTCCGACAGGTCGAACTCGCCGGTCTTGGCGCCCTTGAGGGCGGCCAGCGTGTACGTCTTCCAGATCTCGGCGGGGAAGCTGGAGCCGCCCGCGCGGCCACCGCCGGCGGTGCCGGTCAGGGTGACCTGCTTGTGGGTGCCCGGTTCCTCACCGAACATCGCGACGACGGTGACGAGTTCCGGGGTGTAGCCGGTGAACCAGCCGGCCACGTTGGACTCGGTGGTGCCGGTCTTGCCGGCCGCCTCGTACGCGCTGCTGCGGACCTTGTTGCCGGAGCCGCCCTCGTCGTTGACCACACCGGTGAGCACCTTGGTGACGGTGTCGGCGGTCTCGCGGCTGACGGCCTGGCTGCCGACCGCCGGTTCGGGCTTGTACGCGCGGTCCTTGTGCTCGGCGGTCTTGATGATGGTCGGGGTGACCTTCTTGCCGTGGTTGTCGAGGGTGGCGTAGACGGCGGCCATCTCGACGGTGTTCGCGCTCATCGTGCCGAGCGCCATGGCCGGCTTGTCCTCGGGCCAGCCCTTGCGGTCCTGCATGCCGAGGGCGAGGGCCGTCTTCTTCACGTTGACGGGCTTCACGTCGACGATCATCTGCGCGTAGACGGAGTTCACCGAGTAGTTGGTGGCCTCCTGGACGGTGATCTCCTTGCCGTAGTCCTTGTCGTCCTGGTTCTGCGGGTTGAACGGGATCTTGCTGCCGACGACCGGGCGCTTGCTGGTGCCGTCGTAGAGGGCGTTCGGGGTGATCGGCTTGCCGGACTGGGTGGTGGCGCCGGTCTCCAGGGCGGAGGCCAGCACGACCGGCTTGAAGGTCGACCCCGGCTGGTAGTCCTCGCGCAGGGCGTTGCTGCGGTCCTTGTCCGCCAGGCCGGTGCCGCCGTACATCGCGACGATCGCTCCGGTCTTGGGGTCCACGGAGGTGGCGCCGGCCTGGACGCTCTGGTCCTGGGGGCGGTTCTTGGTGTCCTTGCGGTCGAGCTTGGACTCCAGCTCCTCCTGGACCGCCTTCTCCAGCGCTTCCTGCTTCTTCTTGTCGATGTTGAGGGTGATCTCCCAGCCGCCGGCCGCGATCTCGGCGTCGGTGATCTCCTGCCGGTTCAGCTCGGCCTCGGCGGCCTGGACCAGGTAGCCCTTCTGGCCGTCCATGCCCGGGGTGGGCCTGGGCTTGACGGGCTCCTGGAAGACCACGGTCTTGCGCTTGGCCTCGTCCAGCTTGCCCATCTCGACCATGTTGTCGAGGACGGCGTTGAAGCGGATCATGACCAGCTCCTTGCCGTTCGGACCGGCGGTCGCCCAGTCGTACTGGCTGGGGGCCTGGATGACGGCGGCGAGGTAGGCGCCCTGCTCCAGCGTCAGCTTGTCGGCGTCGACGCCGTAGTAGGCCTGGGCCGCGGCCTGGATGCCGTAGGCGTTGCGGCCGTAGAAGTTGGTGTTCAGGTAACCGGCGAGGATGTCGTTCTTCTCAAGCCGCTGGTCGACCTTGAGGGAGATCACGAGCTCCCGCAGCTTGCGCGTCGCCGACTGGTCCTGGGTCAGGTAGTAGTTCTTGACGTACTGCTGGGTGATCGTCGAGCCGCCGGCCTTGCCCTTGCCCGTGGCGGTGTTGAACAGGCCGCGGGCCAGGCCCATCACGTCGATGCCGCGGTCCTGGTAGAAGGACTTGTTCTCGATGGCGATGAACGCGGTCCGGACGTCTTCCGGGATCTTGTCGATCGGCACGATCGAGCGGTTCGTCTCGCCGACGCGGGCCATGACCGTCCCGTCGGCCCACTTGTAGGTGTTGCTCTGCTGGATGGCCAGCTTGTTCGGGTCGGAGGGCTCGTCCACCGAGAAGTAGAGGACGGTCAGGGCGGCCATCAGGAGCAGGATCCCCCCGAAGACCGTCCCGAGGACCGTCTTCCAGGTGAAGAACCGGCGTATGCCACTGCGCTTGCCGGCGCTCCCCTTGCCGGTGCTCCCGCTGCCGGTGCTCCCGCTGCCCTCGCCGCGTCCGCTCGGCGCGCGCCGCGCACCGCGCTGCTGCTGCGCCTTACGCACTTCTGCTCGGCCCATCGCTCCCGCTCCGCTCGATTACCCCCCCGACGTCAGCTCACGAAGCTAACACCGCAGGCTGTGACAAAGGATGGTCAACTTTGGTCAATACCGGCCAATTCGGACGTGAGAATCAGCACCCACCCCAGTGGAACCGACGCACACGGGACCCGAAGGGTTGCCGTACGACAGAAAAGTGATATCACTTTGATAGGCGGCCCACGGGGTGGCCATCAGGGGAAACGGGGCAAAGCATAATGAACACGACTGCCACACCGGAAGGCGTACGGGAGTTCACCGCGCACAGCATCAGCGGCGGACCGGCTCTGCTGCTGGGCCTGGCGGGCCTGATCGCGGGGCCGGGGCTGATCGTGGCCGGCGCCCTGGCGGCGGCCGCCGCCGTCAAGGCGGTGCTGATAGCGGGCGGCATCCTGCTCGTCCTCGCCTCGTTCATCGGGATGACCGGGCTGAACACGATCTCGCCGGGCCAGGCCCGCGTGGTCCAGCTGTTCGGCCGCTACCGGGGCACGATCCGCACGGACGGACTGCGCTGGGTCAACCCGTTCACCTCGCGCAGGATGATCTCCACGCGGGCCCGCAACCACGAGACGCCCGTCCTGAAGGTCAATGACGCGTACGGCAACCCGATCGAGCTCGCGGCGGTCGTGGTGTGGCGGGTCGAGGACACCGCGCGGGCCGTCTTCGAGGTGGAGGACTTCACCGAGTTCGTCGAGACCCAGACCGAGGCCGCCGTCCGGCACATCGCGATCGAGTACCCCTACGACGCCCACGACGAGGACGGCCTGTCGCTGCGCGGGAACGCCGAGGAGATCACCGAGAAGCTGGCGGTCGAGCTGCACGCCCGCGTGGAGGCGGCCGGCGTGCACATCATCGAGTCCCGCTTCACGCACCTCGCGTACGCCCCGGAGATCGCCTCCGCGATGCTCCAGCGCCAGCAGGCGGGCGCGGTCGTGGCGGCCCGCAAGCAGATCGTGGAAGGGGCGGTGGGCATGGTCGAACTGGCCCTGACCCGGCTGCAGGAGGAGGACATCGTGGAACTGGACACGGAGCGCAAGGCCGCCATGGTCTCCAACCTGATGGTGATCCTCTGCGGGGACCGCGCGGCCCAGCCCGTGATCAACACGGGCACCCTCTACCAGTGAACCCGCCCGGCAGCACGCCACCGCCGGCCGACGACCCGGGGCCGGAGCCCGGGCCGGGCACGTCCGGGCCCGGGCGGTCGTCCGCGGGCCGGCAGGCACGCAAGCAGGTGCTGCTGCGCCTCGACCCGCAGGTGTACGACGCGCTGGCCCGCTGGGCGGGCGACGAACTGCGCAGCGCGAACGCCCAGATCGAGTTCCTCCTGCGCCGCGCCCTCGCCGAGGCCGGCCGCCTCCCGCCGGGCCCGGGCCCCCTCCCCCGCCGCGGCCGGCCGCCGAAGTCCGGCTCCGGGCCGGCCGGCGGCTGAGGGGCGTACGTCCGGGGTGGCCGCGTCCGGGGATGCCTACGCACGCACCCCCGGACGCGCGCCGTTGCCCGGCGCCGAATCGTGACGCACCCACCTGACCTGCGATGAAGCGGCCTTTCCGGCCAGCTATACACCCCGCGTATACATCGGGGGTATACACCCCGTGTACAGTCCTCGCCATGTCCATCGGTCACACCTTGCTCGGCCTCCTGGAGGCCGGCCCGCGCCACGGCTACGACCTCAAGCGCGCCTTCGACGAGAAGTTCGGCCACGACCGCCCCCTCGCCTACGGGCAGGTCTACTCGACCATGTCCCGCCTCCTGAAGAGCGGCCTCGTCGAGGTCGACGGGATAGAGAGCGGCGGCGGTCCCGACCGCAAGCGGTACGCCATCACCGACGCCGGGGTCACCGACGTCGAGGCTTGGCTCGCCCAGCCCGAGAAGCCCGAGCCGTACCTCCACTCGACCCTCTACACCAAGGTCGTCCTCGCCCTGCTCACCGGCCGCGGCGCCGCCGGGCTCCTGGACACCCAGCGCGCGGAACACCTGCGTCTGATGCGCATCCTGACCCAGCGCAAGCGCAAGGGCGACCTCGCCGACCAGCTGGTCTGCGACCACGCCCTGTTCCACCTGGAAGCGGACCTGCGGTGGCTGGAACTCACCGCCGCCCGCCTCGACCAGCTCTCCCGGGAGGTACTCCGATGACCCCGGCCGGCTCGCTCCTCGCCGCCACGGACCTGCGCAAGGCGTACGGGGCCACCGCCGCGCTCGACGGCGCCGAGTTCTCCATCCACCCCGGCGAGGTCGTCGCCGTCATGGGCCCCTCGGGCTCGGGCAAGTCCACCCTGCTGCACTGCCTCGCCGGCATCGTCACGCCCGACTCCGGCTCCATCACGTACGCCGGCCACGAGCTGTCCGCCATGAGCGACGGCCGGCGCAGCGCCCTGCGCCGCAGCGAGTTCGGCTTCGTGTTCCAGTTCGGCCAGCTCGTACCGGAGCTCACCTGCGTCGAGAACGTCGCCCTCCCGCTCCGCCTGGCCGGCGTCAAGCGCAAGGAGGCCGAGGCCACCGCCCTGCACTGGATGGAGCGGCTCCAGGTCGAGGACCTCGGGGCCAAGCGCCCCGGCGAGGTCTCCGGCGGCCAGGGTCAGCGCGTCGCCGTGGCCCGCGCCCTGGTCACCCGGCCCCGGGTGATCTTCGCCGACGAGCCCACCGGCGCCCTGGACTCCCTCAACGGCGAGCTGGTCATGCAGCTGCTGACCGAGGCCGCCCGCTCCGCCAACGCCGCCGTCGTCCTCGTCACGCACGAGACCCGTGTGGCCGCCTACTCCGACCGCGAGATCGTCGTACGCGACGGCAAGTCCCGCGACATGGAGCGGATCGTATGAACACGCTCCGCACCTGGGCCCGCGACCTCGCCCTGGGCCTCCGCTTCGCGTTCGGCGGCGGCCGCGAGGGCTGGACCCGCACCACGCTCACCGGCACGGGCGTCGGCCTCGGCGTCGCCCTGCTCCTCCTCACCACCGCGCTGCCCGGGGCGCTCACCGCCCGCAACGAACGCGGCGACGCACGCTCCCCGCTGACCGCGTCCACCAACGACGGGCCCCGCGCCGGCACCCTGCTCCTCGCGAGCGGCAACACCACGTATCGCGGCAAGGACATCGACGGTTCCCTCGTCCTCGCCGACGGACCCGGGGCGCCGGTCCCGCCGGGCCTGGAGAAGGTCCCCGGCGCCGGCGAACTGGCCGTCTCCCCCGCCCTGGAGGAGCTGATGCGCTCCGCGGACGGCACACTGCTGCGCGAGCGCCTCGGCGGCCGGATCACCGAAGTCATCCGCGACACCGGCCTGGTCGGGCCGGGCGAACTCCTCTTCTACCTGGGCAGCGACAAGCTCGCGGAGGCCGGCCCGGCCGACCACCGCGTCCGGCGGGTCACCGCCTTCGGCACCACCGTGGAGGCGCAGCGGCTCGACCCGGTGCTGATGCTCCTGATCGTGCTGACCTTCGTCGCCCTGCTCATGCCGGTCGCCGTGTTCATCGCCGCCGCCGTCCGCTTCGGCGGGGAGCGGCGCGACCGCCGGCTCGCCGCGCTGCGGCTCGTGGGCGCCGACGGCCGCATGGTCCGCCGGATCGCCGGCGGCGAGGCGCTGGCGGGGTCGCTGCTCGGGCTGGTCCTCGGGGCCGGCTTCTTCCTGATCGGCCGCCGGCTGGTCGGCAACCTCACCATCGAGCAGCGCAGCGTCTTCCCGGCCGACCTCGACCCGACGCCGTGGCTGGCCGTGCTCGTCGCCGTCGCGGTGCCCGCCGCGGCCGTCGCCGTGACCCTGTTCGCCCTGCGCGGCGTCGTCATCGAGCCCCTCGGCGTGGTCCGGACCGCCACGGCGCGCAAGCGGCGCGTCTGGTGGCGGCTGCTGCTGCCCCTGGGCGGACTGGCCCTGCTCGCCCCGCTGACGGGCCGCGGCAACGACAACGGCTACTTCAACGAGTGGCAGGTCAGCGGCGGCGTCGTCCTGCTCCTGTTCGGGATCACCGCGCTGCTGCCCTGGCTGCTGGAGCGGTTCGTCCATCGGATGTCCGGCGGCCCGGTCTCCTGGCAGCTGGCCGTACGCCGCCTCCAGGTCGGCAGCGGCGCCGCCGCCCGCCTGGTCAACGGCATCGCGGTCGCCGTCGCCGGGGCCATCGCCCTGCAGATGCTGTTCGCCGGCGTCGAGGGCGACTACACGAAGGCCACCGGCGAGGACCCGGGACGGGCCTCGGTCTCCGTCCTGATGCACAGCGGCACCGAGTCCCGGGTGGACGCACTGGCCCGGGAGATCTCCGGTACCCGGGGCATCTCCAAGACCGTGCCCCTGACCACCTTCGAGGCCGCGTACCGGATCCCCGCGGCGGACCGGCGGATCCCGGTCACGGCCGGTACCTGCGAGGCGCTGCGCGAGGTGGCGGTGCTCGACTCCTGCCAGGACGGCGACACGTTCGTCCTGACCGGCTCCGCCTCACCGGACGCCGGCACGTACGGGGAGACGGCCAAGCCCGGCGACCTCCTCTACGCCGGCAACGTGATGGGCTACGAGGACGGCACGCCGGACGCGGAGAAGGCCGTCCGGTGGACCCTCCCGGCCGCCGCCCGCACCGTCGCCGGCCGCGAGGACCCCCTCGGCCAGCTGCGCACGGGCCTGCTGGTCACGCCGGCCGCGGCGCCGAAGGGCGTGAAGGTGGCCCAGTCCGCGCAGATCTTCGTCCAGCTCGACGACTCCGTGCCGGACGCCATGGACCGGGTCCGTACGGCCGCCTTCAAGGCGGACCCGTTCGCCACCGCGATGACCCTGAAGCCGACCCGGCAGGCCGGTCCGTTCTCCACCATCCGCGTCGGGCTGTTCTTCGGCGCGACCGGCGTGCTCGTCCTGATCGGCGCGAGCCTGCTGGTCTCGCAGCTGGAGCAGCTGCGCGAGCGCGGGAAACTGCTGTCCTCCCTCGTCGCGTTCGGCACCAAACGCTCCACCCTGAGCCTGTCGGTGCTGTGGCAGACGGCCCTGCCGATCGGGCTGGGCCTCGGCCTGGCGGCCGCGGTGGGCATCGGCCTCGGCTCGGTGCTGATGCGGATGGCGGGCCGGCCCGTCCGGATCGACTGGGCCTCGGTGGCGGGGATGACCGGCGTCGGCGCCGGTGTGGTCGCCCTGGTGACCCTGCTGAGCCTGCCGCCGCTGCTCCGCCTGATGCGCCCGGACGGCCTGCGGACGGAGTGAGCCCGTCAGACTGAACGGCGGCCGCCACGTCCCGTACGTGGTCGACTGGTTCGGCCGGTACGACACCCACTGATCCGCAGCCCGGCGGGCGGGGTCCGGGCCCCGGGCGCCCCGCCCCCGCGGTGTCAGCCGTCGGTGGGCCAGACGGGGAGCGGCCGTACGGCTTCGCGCAGGGCGGCGGCGATGGCCCGGAACTCCTCCTGCCGCGCGGTGCCGGTGCGCATGGCCAGCGCGATCCGCCGTGAGGGGGCGGGCTCGGCGAAGCAGCCGGTGGCCAGGTACTCGTTGCGTGCGGTCTCCAGCCGCAGCGCGGTCCGCGGCAACAGCGTCACGCCCAGTCCCCCGGCGACCAGCTGTACGAGCGTGGACAGTCCGGCCGCGGTGGTCGTGACGTCCGCGCCCGCCGTGCGTCCCGCCTCGCGGCAGATGTCCAGGGCCTGGTCGCGCAGGCAGTGCCCTTCGTCGAGCAACAGCAGCTGGAGTCCCCGCAGCTCCTCGCGCGGAATGTCCCGGCGCCCGGCCAGCGGGTGTTCCCGGGGCGCGAGGAGGACGAAGTCCTCGTCGAAGACCGGCAGTTCGGTGACCCCGGGCACCCCGAGCGGGACCGCCAGCAGCAGCAGGTCGAGGCGGCCGCCGGCCAGCCCCTCCAGCAGCGTGGCGGTCTGCTCCTCGTGCACCTGGAGGTCCATCCGCGGGTAGCGCCGGTGGAACAGCCCGAGCACGGTGGGCAGCAGGTACGGCGCGACCGTGGGGATCACCCCGAGCCGCAGCACCCCGGTGAAGGGGGCCCGTACGGCCTCCGCCTCCTCCAGCAGTCCGCCCACGGCGTCGAGCACGACGCGGGCGCGGGCGGCGATCCGCTCGCCGGCCGGGGAGAGCAGCACCTTGCGGGTGGTCCGCTCCAGCAGCTGCACCCCGAGGGTCTCCTCCAGCGCGGAGACGGACCCGGAGAGCGCGGGCTGGCTCATGCCGATGGCCGCGGCCGCGTCCCGGAAGTGCAGGTGCTCGGCGACCGCCGCGAAGGCGCGCAGCTGCGCCAGGGTCGGCTGTTTCACTCCCCTGTTACCGATAGCCACTGATAGGTACCTCCGATCACTCGACACAAGAGTAGCTATTTCCGTAATCAATGCAGCTGTGTCAGCATGTGAGATCAGTCCAACCCCCTGGGAAAGCCCCCAAAAGGGTCACTTCCCGATGCGCAAGGAGAGCACGTGCTCACTGTCGGCGACAAGTTCCCCACCTACGATCTGACCGCTTGCGTCTCGCTCGAGGCCGGCAGCGAGTTCGCCCAGATCGACCACAAGACCTATGAGGGCAAGTGGCGCGTGGTGTTCTTCTGGCCGAAGGACTTCACCTTCGTCTGCCCGACCGAGATCGCCGCCTTCGGCAAGCTGAACGAGGAGTTCCTCGACCGCGACGCCCAGGTCCTCGGCGTCTCCGGCGACTCCGAGTTCGTCCACCACGCCTGGCGCAAGGACCACGCCGACCTGCGTGACCTGCCCTTCCCGATGCTGGCCGACTCCAAGCACGAGCTCATGCAGGCGTGTGGCGTCCAGGGCGAGGACGGCTTCGCCCAGCGCGCCGTCTTCATCGTCGACCAGAACAACGAGATCCAGTTCACGATGGTGACCGCCGGTTCCGTGGGCCGTAACCCCAAGGAGGTCCTGCGGGTCCTCGACGCCCTGCAGACCGACGAGCTGTGCCCCTGCAACTGGAACAAGGGCGAGGGCACCCTCGACGCCGGCTCGCTGCTGGCCGGTGAGTGACGGATGTCCCTCGACGCCCTCAAGTCCGCCGTACCGGACTTCGCCAAGGACCTGAAGCTGAACCTCGGCTCGGTCATCGGCAACAGCGGCCTTCCCGCCCAGCAGCTGTGGGGCACGGTCCTGGCCTGCGCCATCGCCGCCCGCTCCCCGCAGGTCCTGCGTGAGCTGGAGCCGGAGGCGAAGGCGAACCTGTCGCCGGAGGCGTACACGGCCGCCAAGTCCGCCGCCGCGATCATGGCGATGAACAACGTCTTCTACCGCACCCGGCACCTGCTCTCCGACCCGGAGTACGGCACGCTGCGGGCGGGCCTGCGGATGAACGTCATCGGCAACCCGGGCGTGGAGAAGGTCGACTTCGAGCTGTGGTCGCTCGCCGTCTCCGCCATCAACGGCTGCGGCCAGTGCCTGGACTCGCACGAGCAGGTCCTGCGCAAGGCCGGCGTCGACCGCGAGACGGTCCAGGAGGCGTTCAAGATCGCCTCGGTGATCCAGGCCGTCGCGGTCACCCTCGACGGGGAGGCGGCACTGGCCGCCGCCACCGCCGAGTAGGTCCGCACCGCACGACGCGGTTTCGCACGACGCGGTTCCGCATCATGTAGCACCGCACGACGCGAGGGCCCCGCCGCCGTTCCCGGCAGCGGGGCCCTCCGCGTGCGTTGGCTCCCCGGCCGCCGTCAGCTCTTCAGCGCGGCCATCAGCGCCCGTACGTCCTCGATCACGGCCGCCTTGACCGCGTCCTCGTCCGGCGGGGTGCCGTCCTGCCCGGTCGACCACTCCACCGAGAGGGTGAACACGGCCCCGCCGTCCAGCACGTGGAGCTGCGGCCCCTGGTCCCCGACGGAGTCGGTGAGCAGGGCCCGCTCGCCGAGCCCGGCCACTTCCTCGTACCTCACGGCCCCGCGCCGCAGCTGCGGGGCGAGCCCCGGCCCCGAGGCGAACTCCGCCTCGGGGTCGGTCTTCCGGTGCAGCTCGACGAGGAGCTCGGCCCCGTAGACCACCTCCTCGGCGTCGGTGTCCATCGCGGAGGACGTGTAGGAGCAGTACGCCCAGTCGCCCTCGGGGCTCTCTCCCAGACTCGGTGACGCCGGTCCGAAAGCCCCCGCGACCCGCGTCAGGGCGGACAACGGCGCCTCCCGGCACAGGTCCTGGCTGTTGCGGTACGCCAGCGGCGGCGGCCCCTCGCCACCAGGGTCCTCCAGGCCCAGGACGGCGGCCCACACCGCTGAGGCGGCCACCGCCCCGCCCAGCGCCCACCACCAGGGCCGGCCCCGTACGGGGACGGCCCCGGCCGCCCCGGCCGCGCCCGGCCTGCGGCCGGCGTCGTCGTCCCACTCCCCGTCAATCTCCGGCTCCGATATCACCGGTCTCCCCCCGCGGTCGTCAGGTGCGCAGCGCCGCCATCAGCGCCCGCATGTCCTTGATCATCGCCGCCTCCAGGGCCTCCCGTTCGGGCCGCGCACCGCTCCTCGGCCCGCCGCCCTCAGCGCCCTCCCCGTCCTGCGGGGCGTCGGGGTCCGGCCCCGTGCGGATCCAGGTCAGCTGGAGGTTGAAGACGGCGCCCCCGTCGCGGACCTTCAGGTAGAGGTCGTCGGAGCCGTCTCGGCGTCCGGAGATCAGTGCCTGTTCCCCGAGGCCGCGCACCGGCTCCCAGCCCGCCTCCCCTTCCTGAGGGTCGAATATGAAGTCGTACCGGCCGGCGACCTCGAACTCGGCGGCCGGGTCGGTCTTCTTGTGGAGCTCGACTTCGGCCTGCAGGAAGTAGCCGTCCACATCGCCGGCGTCGCTGTCGGAGCGGGTGCACCACACCCAGTCGACGGCCTCGTGGCGGCTCACCCCGTGCGGGCCCGTCGAGCTCGGCCGGTCGGGCAGGAGCGGTTTCAGGGCGTCCGCCTCGAACCGCTCGCACAGGTTGTCCGGGACGCCGTAGCCGATGTCGGGCCGCGCCAGCCGCTCCCCGAAGGCGTAGAGGCCGACCCCCCACAGCACGGAGGTGGCCACCGCGGTCGCCGCGACCCACCGCCACGGCCGCCCGGGCCCCCGTTCGGGTGGCGGGTCCGGTTCCGCCGTCTCCGCCGGTCGCGCGGACTCCCATTCCCCGTCGAGCTCGGGCTCGCTGATCATTCCCCGCCCCCCCTTGTTCCTGCCTAGGCCCCGGCGTCCGCCGGGTCGTCCGGTTCCCGCTCCACGGCCGTCGCCCCGTGCGGCGCGGGCCCCACGGGCGCCGCGCCGGCCAGCTGCTGTTCGCGCGAGTACGCCCTCAGGTACCCGACCGCCGTGTTGGTGACGGCGACCAGCGGTACGGCGACCACGGCCCCGCCGATGCCCGCGATCAGCCCGCCGGCGGCGACCGAGAGCACCACCGCGAGGGGGTGTACCCGTACCGCGCGGCCGAGGATGAAGGGCTGGAGGACGTGGCCCTCGATCTGCTGCACCGCCAGGACCACGAGCAGGACCATGGCCGCGATGAACGGCCCCTGGGTCACCAGCGCCACGACCACCGCGAGGGCGCCGGAGATGACCGCGCCGACGAGCGGGATGAAGGCGAACAGGAAGATGAAGACGGCGAGCGGAACGGCCATCGTCACGTCGAGGAAGTACAGCCCGAGGCCGATGAAGATGGCGTCGATGAGCGCGACGAGGACGGTGCCGCGGACGTACGCGGTCAGCGTGCGCCAGGCGCGCGGGCCGGCGCCGGCCACACCGGGACGGGCCGGAGCGGGAACGAGGCCCAGCGCCCAGGTCCAGATCCGCTTGCCGTCGTAGAGCAGGAAGAGCGTCGAGAACATCGCGAGCAGCATGCCGGTCAGGACCTCGACGAGCACCGTCACGCCCTGGAGCCCGGCGGTGGTGATCTCCTCGGTGTTGGTTCCGATGGTCTCGCTGAGGTTCTTCGCGATGTCGTTGATCTGCTTCTCGGTCACGTGGAACGGACTGTCCAGTGCCCAGAGCTTGAGTTCGTTGATGCCGTCGCGGACCCGGTCGGAGAGGTCGTCGAGGTTGTCCATCACCTGCCAGACCACGAACCAGCCGACGAGCCCGATGACGACGAAGCCGAGGATCGCGGTGACGGCGGTGGCCAGGCCCCGGGGCAGGCCGAGGCGGCGCAGCCGGACCACGAAGGGCTGGAGCATCGCCGTGACGAGGAGGGCCGCGGCGAAGGCCAGGACGACCAGCCGGACTTCGCTGATCACCTTCATCAGCACCCAGAGCATCCCGGCGAGGAGCAGCAGCCGCCAGCTGACCTCGGCGGCGACGCGTACGCCCCACGGGACCACGGTCACCGGGTCGGGGCGTACGGGGGCGGACCGCGCGGCCGTCTCGTGCCCGGCGGGCCGGGGCGGGGCGGACGCCGCGGAGCGCGGCAGGTCACCCCGGGTCTCGGCCTCCACCTCGGCGCGCCGCTCGTCGAGCGCCGCCTCCATCCGGTTCAGCCTGTTGCCGAGCCGGCCGAGCCAGCCTGCCCACTTCGACATGTCGTTCCTCTCCCCGCCCACTGGTCACAGACGTCCGACCGTACACGCGGGAAGCCCCGCACCGTCGGACGGTGCGGGGCTCCCCGGGACTGGGCGGGGCTCGGTGGCCGCGCGCCTAGTACCAGCCGTTCGCCTGGTGGAAGGTCCAGGCCTGGCAGGGACCGCCGTAGCGGTCCTCCATGTAGTTCAGGCCCCACTTGATCTGCGTGGCGGGGTTGGTGCGCCAGTCGGCACCGGCCGAGGCCATCTTCGAGCCCGGGAGCGCCTGGACCAGACCGTAGGCGCCCGAGGACGAGTTGACGGCCTTGTAGTTCCAGGTGGATTCCTGGTTGATGATCTTCGAGAAGCACTGGAACTGGTTCGCCGGGACCATCTGCTGCGCGATGGCCTTGACCTGGGCGACCGTGTACGAGCTCTGCGGCGCGAAGTCGCCGGCGTCGCGGGCGGCGGAGCGGCTGGCGACCTGCTCCTTCTCCTCGCGTTCCTTCTTTTCCTTGGCCTCGGCGTCGGCCTTCGCCTTCGCCGCCTTGTCCGCCTCGGCCTTCTGCGCTTCCGCCTTCTTGGTCTTGGCGGTCTCGGCGGCCTGGATCCGCGCCGATTCCTCGGCCGAGCGCTTGGCGTCGGTGTCGGCGGCGTGGACGATGGCGTCGGCCTGCTGCGTCAGGGACGCGCTCTGGACCTGTGCCTGGTCGCCGACCGGGATGTCTGTGAGGAGAGTCGCGCCCGACGCGGTCGTCTCGAGATCGTTCGTGGTGGCGTCGCCTGCGGCGACACCCACGACTGCGCCCACGGTGGTGACCGCGGTGGCCGAAGCCACTGCGAACCCCCGGACCGAGATCCGACTCACATGATGTCCTTCCAGCAGCGTCCGCAGGACCGGGCGGGCGCAAGAGTGCCCCTCGACACTGGCCTCCGTGGTGCATCGGTCGCTGGAGACGCTGGCCCGTGGGCAACTCCCCAGCGGGGGCTGCCATGTGAATCCGGGCGGCATACGGCGTCGGATGTGGAGTTGTGGTGCTGCGCGTACCTCACGGGAGATACAGGTGTGCCGTATGCGGGGCCTGACGGAAACCAGACTCTGCCGGACCGCGGCGGCGCAGGGCAATTCTCCACTGCGTGGGAAAGGTCACACCTGGTATGGCGCCGTTGTTTTGGCCAAAGGGCTGTGCAGCGCGACGCCGCCCGGCTAGGCTCATCGGCCTTTGCCGGACGGCGCCAACTCGCCTTCCCGCTATGGGGTTTTTGACCCTTCTCGTCGCCCTCCGGAGGTCAGAGGGTCTCGAGCATCTCGGTGACCAGCGCGGCGATCGGGGACCGCTCGGAACGAGTCAGCGTGATGTGCGCGAAGAGCGGATGCCCCTTCAGCTTCTCGACCACGGCGACCACTCCGTCGTACCGGCCGACCCTGAGGTTGTCCCGCTGGGCCACGTCGTGGGTCAGAACCACCCGCGAATTGGCCCCGATCCGGGACAGGACGGTCAGCAGGACGTTGCGCTCCAGCGACTGCGCCTCGTCCACGATCACGAACGCGTCGTGCAGCGAGCGGCCGCGGATGTGCGTGAGCGGCAGGACCTCCAGCATCCCCCGGTTCAGCACCTCCTCGATGACCTCGCGCCCGGCCACGGCCGAGAGGGTGTCGAAGACCGCCTGGGCCCAGGGGCTCATCTTCTCGGACGCGTCCCCGGGCAGGTAGCCGAGCTCCTGCCCGCCGACCGCGTACAGCGGCCGGAAGACCATCACCTTCTGATGCTGCCTCCGTTCCAGCACGGCTTCCAGGCCCGCGCACAGCGCCAGTGCCGACTTGCCGGTGCCGGCCCGGCCGCCCATCGAGAGGATCCCGATCTCCGGGTCGAGGAGGAGGTCGAGCGCGATCCGCTGCTCGGCGCTGCGGCCGTGCAGCCCGAAGGCCTCGCGGTCGCCCCGTACGAGCTTCACGTTCCCGTCCGCCGTGACGCGGCCCAGCGCCTTGCCGCGCTCGGACTGGAGGACCAGCCCGGTGTGCACGGGCAGTTCCGCCGCCTCGGGGACGTAGAGCCGCTCCTCCGAGAAGAGGAGGTCCACCTGCTCCCCGGACAGGGCGAGCTCGCTCATCCCCGTCCAGCCGGCATCGGTGATCGCGAGCTCCGCGCGGTACTCCTCGGCGATCAGCCCCACCGAGGAGGCTTTGATGCGCAGCGGGAGATCCTTCGACACGACCGTGACGTCGAACCCCTCGGCCTGGAGGTTGCGGGCGACGGCGAGGATCCGCGAGTCGTTGTCCCCCAACCGGAAGCCGGCGGGCAGGACGCTCGGGTCGGAGTGGTTGAGCTCGACACGCAGGGTGCCGCCCAGATCGCCCAGCGGGATGGGTGCGTCGAGACGTCCGTACCGGACCCGGAAGTCGTCGAGCAGGCGCAGGGCCTGGCGCGCGAAGTAGCCGAGTTCGGGATGGTGCCTCTTTGCCTCCAGCTCGGTGATCACCACGATCGGGAGCACGACCTCGTGCTCGTCGAAGCGGGAGATCGCGTTGGGGTCTGCCAGCAGGACGCTGGTGTCGAGGACATAGGTGCGCCTGTCGGGCAGGCGGCGCTTCGTGCTGGTCACCACGGAAGGACGTACCCCCTCGGAAGAGGTCGGGCCATGAAGACCGGACCGGTCATCGGCACCCATGCCAGGGCCGATTTCCGGCCCTCCCGTCCGACCGTGCGAACCGCACGCGCGTCCTGGTGCAAAGGGCCTCCCGGGCGGACGACCCCATGCCGTCCGCTGAGACTCGACACCCGTGGATCGGGCATCGACCTGACAGGGATATTCCCCGAACAAGCCAGGCCATGCCATGGCATATGACGGACGCTCGGTGAATCCCTGGTGAAGGCTTCGCGGGAAAGGCGTGTCGGGGCCGGGAATGCGCCGAGGGGGTGTCGGCCATCCCGGTGACGTCAGGTCCCGTACCGCCGGTGACGGGCGGCGTAGTCGCGCAGGGCCCGGAGGAAGTCGACCTTGCGGAAGGCCGGCCAGAAGACCTCGCAGAAGTAGTACTCCGAATGCGCGCTCTGCCAGAGCATGAATCCGGACAGCCGCTGCTCGCCGCTGGTGCGGATCACGAGGTCCGGGTCGGGCTGGCCGCGCGTGTAGAGGTGCTCGGCGATGTGGTCGATGTCCAGGATCTCGGCGAGCTGCTCGAAGGAGGTGCCCTTCTGCGCGTGCTCCAGGAGCAGCGAGCGGACCGCGTCGGCGATCTCCTGGCGGCCTCCGTAGCCGACGGCGACGTTGACCGTTATGCCGTGGACGTCGTGGGTGGCCTGCTCGGCTTCCTTGAGGACCGTCTGGGTCTGCCCGGGCAGGATGTCCAGGTTGCCGACGTGGTGGACGCGCCAGCGGCCGTCCGCCGCGAGGCCCCGCACGGTGTTCTCGATGATGTTGAGCAGGGGGCGGAGCTCGACCTCCGGCCGGTCCAGGTTGTCCGTGGAGAGCATCCACAGGGTGACGACCTCGACGTCCGTCTCCGTGCACCAGCCGAGCATCTCCGAGATCTTGTCGGCTCCGGCCTGGTGGCCCTGCTCCGTCGTGCCTCCGGACGCCTTCGCCCAGCGCCTGTTCCCGTCCAGGATGACGCCGATGTGCTTGGGCGCCGCGTCATGGTCGAGTCGGCCTTCCACCCGGCGTGCGTAGAGCCTGTACACCAGGTCGCGCAGCTTCACGATCTTCCAGCCCCTCCGTGCAATGCCCCCGTGCGAATTGCGGTCCCCCGAGTGCGCCACATTACTGCGAGGTGGGGAGGGGTACCCAACTCGGTCTGTCACAACTCCGTGATAGGGAGGACAACGTGACTGATACCAATCCCTATCGGGCAGAGCCCTCTCGCTACGACTCCATGGAGTACCGGCGCACCGGCCACAGCGGCCTCAAGCTCCCCGCGATCTCCCTCGGCCTCTGGCACAACTTCGGTGACGACAAGTCCCTGGAGTCCCAGCGGGCGATCCTGCGCCGGGCCTTCGACCTCGGCGTCACCCACTTCGACCTGGCGAACAACTACGGTCCGCCGCCCGGCTCGGCCGAGCTGAACTTCGGCAAGATCTTCGCGCAGGACTTCGCGTCCCTGCGCGAGGAGCTGGTGCTGTCGACCAAGGCCGGCTACCTGATGCACGCCGGTCCGTACGGCGAGTGGGGCAGCCGCAAGTACCTGCTCGGCTCCCTCGACGCCTCGCTGAAGCGGATGGGCGTCGACTACGTGGACGTCTTCTACTCGCACCGCTTCGACCCGCATACCCCTCTCGAGGAGACCATGGGCGCCCTGGCGTCCGCGGTCCGGCAGGGCAAGGCGCTGTACGTCGGCGTCTCCTCCTACACCGCCGAGCAGACGGCCGAGGCGGCCCGGATCCTGCGCGACATGGGCGTGCGGCCGCTGATCCACCAGCCCTCGTACTCCATGATCAACCGCTGGACGGAGGAGGACGGCCTGCTGGACACCCTGGAGCGGGCCGGCATGGGCTGCATCTCCTTCGCGCCGCTCGCGCAGGGGCTGCTGACCGGCACGTACCTGAAGGACATCCCGGAGGGCTCGCGGGCCACGCAGGGCAAGTCCCTGAGCCCGGACCTGCTCTCCGACGACGTGGTGCGCCGGCTCAACGGGCTGAACGACATCGCGGCGCGACGCGGCCAGTCGCTGGCGCAGCTGGCGCTGACGTGGGTGCTCCGCGACGCGCGCATGACCTCGGCCCTGATCGGGGCGTCGAGCGTGCGGCAGCTGGAGGAGAACGTGGCCGCGCTGGCCGGGGCCCCGCTCTCGGACGCGGAGCTGAAGGAGATCGATTCCTTCGCGGTGTCCACCCCCGGCGCCAACATCTGGGCCCAGCGCGGCTGACCTGCGTTTTCGCCGGTGGCCGGGCCCCGGGGCGCGGAGAACGAAAAACGGGCCGGTCCGTGGGGGGGATACGGACCGGCCCGAGGGGGGGGTTCCACCATAACCCTTCGTAAAGCGTGATGCGTGCATCACCGCGCCACGATTACGCTCCGAAACCACCCAGCAGCAATCCGCTGAGAGCGCCGGCCGCCATGAAGGGCCCGAAGGCGAAACCCTGCTTGCGGGTCGCGGAGCCCCGCAGGACAAGGGCCAGGCCGTACAGGGCCCCGTAGAGGAAGCCAAGGAAGGCCCCGGCGACCCATACCCCCCACCCGTACCACCCAAGAGCGACCCCCAGGGAGAGCGCCAGCTTGACGTCGCCGAAGCCCATGCCGGCGGGGTTGATCAGGAAGAGGACGAGGTACGCCCCTGCGAGCGCGGCCCCGCCGAGCAGCGCGAGCCGCCAGGAGCCCGCGGCGCCGGGCAGCGCCGCGGCCGCCCCGAGCAGGGCCGCGGCGGCGGCGGCGAGCGGCAGGGTCAGGACGTCGGGCAGCCGGTGCACGGCCCGGTCGACCAGGGCGAGCAGGAGGACGGCGGGCGCGAGCCCGACGAACGCCCACGCCTCGGGCCGCCACCCGACGGCGGCCCCCACCGCCCCGCACACGGCCCCGCCCAGCACCCCGAGCGCGATCCCCCGCCGTCCGTACCGGTGCGGTACGGCGACCCCGGCCCCGGCTCCGGACGGGACGCCGGCTCCCGGCCCGGGCGGGGTGGGCCCCGCGGGCACCCCCGCCGGCTCTCCGGCCCGGCGGCGGCGCGGGGCACAGCGGGCCGGGCCGAGCCACCCGGCCAGCGGGTGCCCCTCCGGACAGCGGTCGCGCCAGGGCTCCCCCGGCGCGACGGACAGCCGGTACGCGGCGCGCGGCAGCAGCAGCCCGGCGAACAGCCCGTACGCGGCGGCAAGCACGATCACGACCACACCCATCACCTTCACCGCCGTCTCCCCGATGATCGCGATCGGCCTCGGGGCGGGAGGCGGCACCGCCGCGCTCCTGGTCATCTACGGCGCGGTCATCACC